>VYDD01000449.1:0-1944 GCA_009843625.1 Gammaproteobacteria bacterium
GGCGAAGGGGTCATCGCTCGAGGGGTCGGCGGCGTACTGGTCGCAATGACGAACCGCATGAATCGGCGGATGGGGCACCAGGAAGACGAGACTCCAGGGGTCGACGACCGCGCGCTCGAGACACTGGACTTCTCCGGCGACGTGGTGGTATCAAGGCCGATCCTGCAGGGATGGAGAGCCCCTCGCCTGGAACCCGGGCTGTCGCCCGCCGATGAAGCGGATTGGGGGCAGGTGGTCGCGTCGATGGAAGACCGGTATTTCGAGCCGGGATTTCACTGGGATGTGCTGCCCGACGGCACCATCGCCTACTCCGACTCCACGGCCTACGCCATCAAGCTCGCCTCTCCCGATGGATCGGTGACCGACGAGCTGAGGCGGCCGCTCTCGCCCGAACCGGTTTCCGCGCGCATCCGGCGAGCGACGATCGCCTATCACCTCGAACGCCTTGAGGAACGGCTGGAGAGGCCTCCCTCGACAGGTCTTCCTTTCATGGCGCCGGACCCGGAGGGACGCCGGCAGAGGATCCGAGAGCGTGGCTTCTACCACGAAATCCCGGTGGTGCGGCGACTGAAGGCCACCTGGAACGGCGGGCTGTGGATTCAGCGCCGCGGCGAGGATCCATGGGACGACGACGGCCCGATCGATGTCTTCAATGCGGATCGCGAGTACTTGGGCACGCTGTCCGCCGGCGCCCCGGTGATGCCGGTGGCGTTCGGACCCGACGGTCTCGTCGTCCATCTGGTCCGCGATGAACTGGACGTGCCGACGCTCGTAGTGAGCCGGCTTACCTCCGCCAGACCCCCACCCCGTCCTCGTAGACGATCTCCGTCCCGAAGGGCCGCGACAGCTCCGCCAGGTGCTCGATAATCCTGCGGCCCAGGTCCTCGGGAGCGATGCGCGGCGTGCCCCGCTGTGACCTCGGCGCCTTCCAGCCCAGCTCGATCGGGTGGAAGACAATCTCCACCGCCTCGCTTCCCTCGAAGGTCACCACGGGCACCACGCTCTCGTACCAGCGCGAATCGGTCGGGAAGCCGGTGGTGGGGTTGCCGTCCTCGTCGACCCGGAAGCGGGTGTCGTAGATCTCCGAGGCGAGCCGGTCCAGCGGGAGGCCGTAGCGGTCGCGCTGGTCGGACGGCATGGGGTCGATGGTCTCGTTCTGGAAGATGAAGTCGCCCAGCGAATAGAAGATGGGTCTGCCGTTGTGGATCTCGACGCCGCGCAGCTGGTGCGGCCCGTGAATGATGAAGGTGGCGGCCCCCTCGTCGATGATCTGGCGCGCGAACTCGACCATCCAGTCCGGCGGCGTCATGGAGGCGTTGCCGGGCTCGTGCGAATGGCTGTTGGCCACCACGTAGTCGCCCTGGTCGGTGGCGTTGCGCACCTCGTGCAGCACCCGCTCCCGGTCGACGTCGTTCAGCGAGACGATCGAGCGGTCCTCGTCGCCGGGATACACCGTGATCCCAAATGCCCGCACGGGCACTCCCTCGTCCTCGGCCACCTCGATTCCCTGTGCCCGCGCCACCTCGCGCAGGGCCTCCATGGTCGCGGGTGATCCCTCGTGCCGGGTGCTGAGCCGGAGCGCGTTCAGCCCCGGGCGGCCCTGAACGGTGGGCCCCGCCCGCCCGGCGCGCGACATGGGCGTGTGGGTCGACGCCATCCCGATCAGCGCGATGCGCCCCTTGGGCGTCTCCAGATACCCGGGGCGGCTGGCCCAACCGAGGTTCTCGCCTGCCCCGGCATGCACCAGCCCCCACTCGTCCAACAGCTTGCCGGTAAGGCGCATGCCCTCCACGCCGTAGTCGGTGGTGTGGTTGTTGGCCCGGTTGAAGAGGTCGAAGCCCATGTCGACCAGGTCCCTCAGCGTCTCGGGCGAGCCCACCTCGTAGTTGCCCCCGTTCTCGGCCGCCGGCCATCCGGTAAACTCCTGCAGGCGGAAGACCGCCG
>VYDD01000449.1:1954-7923 GCA_009843625.1 Gammaproteobacteria bacterium
CGGAAAACCGACTGCTCTAGGTTCATGAAGGCGGCGTCCGCGCCCCGGATGACATCCACCAGTTGCTGGAAGGCGGGGTCGCCGGGATGATTGAACTGCATCACCTGCCGGTTCATGATGACGTCGCCCGCCCCCGCCAGGGTCCAGCGGGTGTCTGCGTCGATGGGCGAGCGGGTCTGGGCGTGTCCCGTCAGCGGGACGGCGAGCGCCAGGGCGGCAGCGAAGATCATCGTCAGGCTACGCCTGGACTCGAATTGGGAAACGATCACGTGCATCGAAGATCCTCCGGTGGAAGGGCGCATCACAGGAAGCGTCCATCCCAAACTACGTCGACAACCTCGGCTACGCTCAAGCTCCCGAAGTCCGGATGAAGCGGGTTGAGGATCACGTTCCAACCCCACGGCTGCGCGACGAAGGAGGGCACCTTGAGTGCAACGGAACGGCCCGACTCTACCCACTCCGCGCCGATCTCGCGCGATCGGGCCGCGTTGCGCCAGTCCGGGTAACGCGTTTCGTCGATCGCCGGGACGGCACAGTCCTCCGGGATCACGATGCGGGAGGCGATGCGCGCCACAGGGAGTCGGCCGGTTGTCGTATGCGCAAGCTGCTCCAGCACCGCCCCCTCATAGGCGAGTGACGCATACACCAGGCGAATGCCCCGGGGATTCCAACGCCCGCCGAAGATACCCGCACCGATTCCCCCCAGCGCCGGGTAGGCTCGAGGGTGGATCCGATAGACGTTCAACCGTCAGGCCGGCAGACCGAAGTGCAGAGAGTACAGAATGTGCTCGACCTGCCGTGCCCCAACCTCGGACAGGGCCCGGTCTATGGGACGGGCGCCACCGAGCATGGGGTGTCGGCATGTGAGCCATTCCGCAGCCCATTCGTCGTTCCCCCATACATACGCGGCCAACGCGATGACGGAGGCGACGCGGAGCACCGTCTCGCCCTCATCTTGCTTGAGACTTTCCCGTCGCTGCAACGTCGCTCGGGGTACGATGCTGTTGACGTACTCGGAAGCCCGTCGAACCCCGAATCGCTTCAGCTCTGCCTGGAGCTGCTTGACCGCTTCGACCGGCAGTCCCTGCGCAACGGTTTCGCGCACCACTTCGATGCCGGAGCCATCCCCGTAGACGGGGTTCGTCTCGCGGACCATGCGGCCGGCGAGTCGTCTGAGGCTGAAGGACTCGCTGCAGTCGTCCTGAGCCGTTGGCATCGTCCCGCCTGTTGGCTCGCGCGCCATGGCTCGCCTCCCGGGAACAAGTGACAAGTTCAAATGAACGCCGAATACCGACGATATGAACGTAATCGATCTCTCGTTCCCGTCAACGGCAGGGCTCGGCAAGGATGCGTGGTCTGGTGGAGCGTCGCGGGGCCAATGTCCGATACTGCCACGCGCTTCCTTGCGTAGCCGCAACGCCGGGAGGAATGTTGCCGGTATGATGGTTGCGCCCGATCATCAGCTCCATACCCGGTGACGGGGCAACCTGATCGCCGTCCGCGTCCCGCCGCGGCACCTCAGGTACGATGGGAGAGGTAGCATGAGAAGGATCGCAGTTGTCAGTTCGGTCGTGTTCGTTGCCCTGTCCCCCCTTGCCTGCGCCGAGGCCGATGCCGGATCCGCAGCCGCCGCCGATGCCGCGACTGCAGCGGGAGTCCCCGACGGCCCACCCCTCTACTACCTGCTCAGCGGCCCCGCCAAGCGATACTGCTCGGGAATCTGGGTGTCGGAGCGCGACCGCACCGAGGCGCTCTACGGCAGCGTGCTGAACAGCGTGGACGAGGTACGCGACTACGAGAGCGGAAGCCTTGTCTTCGATATCGACGAGGACAAGCGCATCGTCACCGTCTCGCAGGACGGGGTTTCGGCCCGTGCGCGGCATTTCGGCGACCAGGGCTGCATCATCCTCCCGCCCGACACCGATGGCGTGTACTTCACGCCGCGCGAAGTCGTGAGCGCGCTCCCCGACGCCGAGACCACCCCCTGGCCCATGGGCGACATGCTCCCGGACGAGCCCCTCCCGGACTACGTGGACGCGGAGCTGCTCGACCAGGCCGTCGAGACCTTCTTCACCGAAGGCGACAACCGGGCCGCGTTTATGGTCGTCCACCGCGGCCACGTGCTGGCGGAGGACTACGGGCCCGGCATCAACATGCACACGCAGCTCGAGAGCTGGTCGATGGCGAAGAGCATGACCGCAACCCTGATCGGCCGCCTCATCCAGATGGGCCACCTGGAGATCTGGCAGCCGGCGCCCGTGCCCGAGTGGCAGAACTCGCCCGGCGACCCGCGCGCCGAGATCCGCATCGCCGACCTGCTGCGGATGTCCAGCGGCCTCCGCTTCACCAACTCGGGCGCCACCCCCGAGCAGATGGCCAAGTCGTTCATCCCCGGGCAGGTGGACCACCGCATGGGCTACGTGGCCCCGATCGACGCCTTCCAGTTCTCGATCAGCCGCGAAGCCGAGTTCTCGCCCAACACGGTCGGGCGCTACCGCAACTCCGACCCCTGGACGCTGGGCTACATCGTCCAGCGCACGGTCGAAAACGAGCTGGGCGAGGAGTACCTCAGCTGGCCCCAGCGCGCCCTCTTCGACAAGATCGGCATCCGCCGCTTCATCATGGAGACCGACCCGTACGGCAACTTCCTCCTTACCGGCTACAACTACGGCACCGCGCGCAACTGGGCGCGGTTCGGCATGCTCTATCTGAACCGCGGAATGTGGAACGGCGAGCGACTCCTTACGGAGGAGTTCGTGGACTTCGTGCGTTCTCCCGCGCCTGCCTGGCCCGAGCCCTACTACGGTGGCCAGTTCTGGCTGAACACAGCGGACGAGGAGGGCAGGGGAGGGCGGATTCCGCAGCTTCCCCCGGATGCCTACAACCCGTCCGGCGCCGGTCACCAGCGAACCTACATCATTCCCTCCCAGGATCTGGTGATCGTGGTACAGAGCCACCGCTCGGCGGCTGCGCACGCCCCCGACCGCACCGACCGCGAGTACCAGGCGCTCGGCATGGTGGTCAAGGCCGTGGATCCGGAGTGGAGCTGGTAGGAAGCCAGCGGTGGTTCGAACATCGCGGACGAGTCATTGTGATCGACGCCGGTACGTCCATCGACAGACTATGACGGAACTCATCATGCGTCGTCCTTCTTCAATTCCATGGGGCATCGCGTTTCTCTGCCTGGTTTTCCTGCCCTCCTGCCAGGGTGGTGATTCAACCCCGCCCCTCGTCGTCCAGCGCGACAGCGCCGGCATCCAGATCGTCGAGGCCATGCGGCCGCTCTGGGGCGACTCGAGCGTTTGGCGCATCGATCCGGACCCGCTCGTCGACCTGACACTTACCGGCAGCGGCCCGGCTCACGAGTTCTTTCGGTCCGGTAGCATGAAGCAGCGGCCGGACGGCTCTCTCATGATTGCCGATCGGAGCTCGCTGGAGGTACGGCTGTTCTCCGCCGACGGCGAGTTCCTGGGGGCGTTCGGCGGGAGCGGAGAAGGTCCGGGCGAATTCAGGAGCGTGTCCGTGATTGAGAATGCCGGGGACACCCTGCTGGCCATGGATTCCGATGGACGCGTCACTGTCGTCGCCCCGGATCTGACCGTGGTCCGGACCTTCAACATCGCTCCCTTGACGCTGGACCTGCACTATTTGGACTCCAGAGCGATCCTGCCGGAGCCGCGGGCGCTGGTATTGCCACCGGCTGGCGTTGCCGGACGGATTCGGCCTCCGGTGCCCCTGATCCTCTTCGATCTGGAAGGAGAGCGGATCGACAGCATCGGCGAGATGCAGGGCCCCGAGCTTTACATATCCGGCGGGTCGGTCGGCGTGTTCTTCGGCAAGTCATCCCACGTCGCGACCATGGGACGGCGCATCTTCAGTGGCGCCAACGACCTGATGCAGGTGCAGGAACTGGACATGTCCGGGAGTCTCGTCCGCATCCTGCGCATCCCCGGCTATCCGCTGGACCTGAGCGCCGCCCAGATCGCCGCCGAGCGGGATTTCCTGCTCGATCGACTTTCGCCCGGCTCTCCCTTTCGGCAGGGGTTCGAAGACGCGCCCGCGTCGGACACACGCCCCGCCTACGACGACATCCTGGTCGATCCCTCGGGGGCGGTCTGGCTCGAGCTCTTCCGTGGACAGAGCGAGCAGGATCAGCCCCAGGAATGGCTGGTGCTGGATATCGATGGGACCTGGCTCGGGACCGTGGAGATCCCGGACCGATTCACCGTGTCGGATATCACCATGGACGCGGTGCTCGGTATCTGGAGGGACGAACTGGATGTCCAACATCCGCAGGTGCTGCGGCTGATGCGGAATTGAAGTGGCCGACAGACACGTAGATCGGATGTCCGACATCATGGACGCGAAAGGACAATGACGACACATCCGGCTGAAATACTGCCCTGCGCCGCCGTTCTCCTGCTATACGCGTTGCCCTCGTTCGCCGCCGGTCAGGACCCCAGCCCGCCCCTTGTGGTCGAGCGCGACAGCGCCGGCGTCGAGATCGTCGAGGCGATGCGGCCGCTGTGGGGCGATTCCAGCCTCTGGAGCATCGATCCGGAGCCGCTCGTCGACCTCACGCTCTCCGGCGGCGGCACGCCCCACGAGTTCTTCCGCGTCCAAGGCGTGAAGCAGCGGCCGGACGGCTCTATCGTGGTTGGCGATGGCGGCTCCCGGGAGGTGCGGCTGTACTCCACAACCGGCGAGTTCCTGGGGTCCTTCGGTGGTCGGGGAGACGGTCCCGGCGAATTCAGAGGCCTGCAGGCGATCGACCGTGCGGGCGACACGCTGCTCGCACTGGGCAGGGGACGCGTCACGGTGGCCGCTCCCGACCTCGCAGTGGTTCGCACCTTCACTCTCGCTCCGTTCACGAACAACCTGCATTACCTGGGCAGCGGCGCAATCCTGACGGAGAGCTATTCGCCGGGGCCGCAGGGGAATGCCCCCAACGAAGTGAATCGGCATGCGGAGCCTCTCATTCTCTTCGATCTGGATGGGGTTCGGATCGACAGCATCGGCGAGATGCGCGGCACCGAGAGCTATGCATTCGTCCGGGACGGAATGGTCGCGGGGGCCCCGCCGCTCTTCGGAAAGACATCTCACATCGCGGTCCTGGGACAGCGCATCTTTCGAGGCTCGGCCATAACCATGCAGGTGGAAGAGCTGGATATGACCGGGCGTCTTGTGCGCATCATTCGCATTCCCGGCTATCCCCTGGACCTGAGCGATGCCCAGGTGGCTGCTGAGCGTGATGCCCGTCTCGGGGGATTTCGGCCCGGATCGACATCGGTTTTCCGGAGGTTGGCCGAAGACCTGCCTGACGCGAGGACCCGACCCGCCTACGCCGAAATCCTTGTCGATCCCTCGGGGGCCATCTGGCTCGAGCTTTTTCGGGGAGAGAGCGAGCAGGACCAACCGCGGGAGTGGGTGGTCCTGGACGCAGACGGGACCTGGCTGGGGACCGTCGAGGTTCCGCGGCGCTTCACGGTCATGGAAATCACGATGGACACCGTGCTCGGCGTCCGGGAGGATGAGCTGGATGTCGAGCACCCGCAGGTGCTGCGGCTGACGCGGAATTGACAACCCGAAGATCAATGGAAGGCCAAATGACAATGCCGACACATTCGACCGCCGGCCTTTGGGGTGTTGCCGTACTGCTCCTGTGCGGCCTGGCCTCCTGCGTGAGCCAGGATTCCGGCTCGCCCCTTGTCGTCCAGCGGGACAGCGCGGGAATCGAGATCGTCGAGGCGACGCGGCCGCTCTGGGGCGATTCCAGCCGGTGGAGCATCGGTCCTGACCCGCTCGTCGACCTCACACTGTCCGGCAGCGGCCCGGCCCACGAGTTCTTCCGGGTCCGCGGACTGAAACAGCGGCCGGACGGCTCCCTAGTGCTCGCCGATCGAGCCTCGCAGGAGCTCCGCTTCTACTCCGCCGACGGGGAGTTTCTTGGCGAGATGGGGGGTAGGGGG
>VYDD01000304.1 GCA_009843625.1 Gammaproteobacteria bacterium
CGTCCGCCCCGTGGACACGCCGATGGGCACCGGGCGCGGGAACGGGCCCCTGGGATCGATGGGGCCGCCGGCCGCGGCCGGCAGCGGCAGATCGCCGAGGGCGGTGATGCGCCCGGTCACCTCGCGCACCAGCGGGTAGCTCGCGAAGCTGGCGGGAAGTCCGTCCACGGCCGCGTACTCCAGGTAGACCATCACCACCGGGCGGTCGCCGGGGCCCAACCCGACCGCGGTTCCCACCACCCCCGGAATGCCCAGCAGGTCCGGGCTGATCTCCTCCTGTGCCGCGAAGGCGCCCGCCAGCGCCTCCTGCGACAAACCGTCCCGGCCGAAGCCGGGCAAGGGAAGGCGAGGACCGCCTGCGGGCGTGAGCCACAGCGCCTCCACCACCAGCAGGAGCAGGAGCCGCCCCAGCGACGGCAGGATCGAGCGCCGACTGGCCCCCGCAGCAGGCCACCGACCCGCCCGTATCATCGCCCGACTCCGAACCTGCGGTCCTTCATTCGACCCTGCTCTCCTGGCGGCACCGCTCCCTGCGCGCCGAACCCTGTACTTGCCGTAACCTGTACCATACTTATTCGAACCCGTCCCGGCGCGAAACGGATCCCCCGCTCGCGCGTAAGGCGCAGAGCCCAGGGAGGGCCGGGATGCCTGTCAAAGGAGTGTCGTGATGTTTGAACTGATCGGATTGGGGATCGCGGCTGCCGTCGGGATCTACGCACACATGAAGTCGCGGAGTTTCGTCCGGCGGCGTCTGCGCTACACGTCGTGGGTCGAGAAACGCTGGCTGGGCATCATTACCGGGGCTGTGACCGCCGTTGCCGTATCCTGGCTGCCCATCGTGGGAATCGGAGCCGGACTGCTGGTGGGTGCCGGAGTCGGTTCCGGAGTCTCGATGGGCGCCAGCGACGTCCGCAACCGCCGCCTGATCGACGAGTAGGCCCGCCCCGCTTCTCCCGCGGCCGTTCCTGCATCTTCCGCCCGCATCACCGGGCCGGGTCCGAAGATTCGGCTCGCGCTCACCCCTCCGGCGCGAATCGCGCCATCACGGGAAAATGGTCGCTGGTGGTGTCCAGGTAGGCGTCGATGAACTCGTCCACCTGGTACACCATAGCCGATCCCTCCTCGTACCACGCCATCGCTTCGTCCGACGCCAGGATGTGATCGATCACCTCGGTGTAGCGCGGCATCGACCGCGCTCGCGCGGCGCTCAGGCTGGCCGTGGGAAACACCCACTCCGGGGCCGCATCCACGAATACGCGATAGGGCGTATCGCGCCCGCGCGTGATCGACTCGTCCACGTCGTCATTCCAGTCCCCGGGTACGAGCACCGCGCGGTCGGGCCATGTGGCGTCGAGGTACTCCCGCAGGCCTTCGCCCGCCGCCATGCGCCGCTCCCATGAGGTCTCGTCGGCGATGGCCTTGGCGTGCAGTACGATCAGGACGACATCCCGGCTCGCGCCCCCCAGCGTCACGCGAAGCTGCACCTCCAGCGGCGGGCGGCCCGCGAACTCGTAGTCCAGATCGGTCAGGATGACGCGGGCGCCGGCGACCTCGGCGACGGACGACTTGTAGATGAGGCCGACCTTGAGTTCGCCGCGGCTGTAGGCGCCGGATCCGCCGGACACCGACGCGTCGCTGGCGAGGAATCCCCTGTACCCGGGCAAACGATCCAGCAGCGCGGCGAAGGCATCCGCGTCGGTCACCTCCTGCACGCTCCACAGGTCGGCGTCGGTTCCCAGAATCACATCGCGCACGCGCGCCATCTGCAGGGGCTCGTCATCGGGGCCCTGGTTCGCGGCCCCGAAGTAGAGGAGGTTCCAGGTGGCGACGTCGAGCGTGCCGGCGGTCCCCTGGGCGGGAATCTGGATCGCCGGTGGATTCGGCACGGGCTGCGGCTCGACGGGCTCGGGCTCGACCGGTGGCGGAGAGGGCGCGACGGCGTCCGCGCCGCACGCGATCAGGGCCGGAATCAGCGCGGGCAGGAAGAAGAATGCGGGCGCGGCGAATGCGGCGATGTACCGGCGCGGCGCAGAGACCGGGCTGCTTTCTGGGAAGAACATGACGTGTCTGTGGCGAAAACGTCTCTCGACGCCGTGAAGGCGTCAGCCGAAGCGGCTTGGCGAGCCGTACCGGGGCATCGCATCAGGATACAATCTTACACTCGGCCTCGCCGGTCCGCTGGCCGAGTGCCACGCCGGCCCGTAGAATCCCGCGTCGGTGATGTGGGGAAGGAACTCAGGCAGAGAGCGAATCCCGGGGAGAGCAAACCCGCCATGAGTCGTCGATTCTCAAAGCTCGCGCCCGCGACGGTTGCCGCCGCGTTCTGGCTCATCGCCGCGCCGGCGTCGGCCCAACTGGAGCTCCACTACCAGCGCGGCAGCATCCTGAACCCGTTCTCCGCCGCCAGCGAGCCGACCCACATCTTCACGCTGCAACACGCCGGAGGATGGCGGGCGGGAGGTTCCTTCTTCTTCCTGGACTATTCCACCGACGGGGTCGCGGACGGGTTTAACGACCGGGATCTGTATGGAGAATGGTACCCGACGCTGAGCCTGGGCTCACTGGCGGAGGGAGGCGTCGGCTTCGGGCCGGTGAACGACATCCGGCTGGTCGCGGGCGTCAACCTCGGCATCCAGTCGAAGGTCGTGAAGTACGTGCCCGGCGTGGAACTGGGCTGGAACATCCCCGGATTCATCTTCGTGAACACGATACTCGGGGGCTTCATCGACGCCAGCAGCGGGCTTGACGGCGGCGGCGCGCCGAGCACGGGAGACAGCTTCAACTTCGACGTCAGCTGGCTCTCCGTCTTCCAGCTGGGCGGTCAGTCGTTCTCGTTCACCGGGCACGCCGAGTACATGGGCGCCGTTACAAACGAGGTCGGGGACGAATACCCGGGCAGCATCCTTGCCCAACCCCAGTTCAGATGGGATGTGGGACAGGCGCTGACCCGGGCCGCGAACGTCCTCCACGTGGGCGTGGAATACCAGCTCTGGACCAACAAGCTGGGAACGACCCGCGACGAGAGTGTGGTGCAGCTACTCGTGGTCTGGCAGTTGGATTGAGTGCCGGGCGACCTGCCCGCGATCCGGCGAAATGGCGAGGTCGGCGCGCGTTGAACGCGAGCCGGAAGCCTACTGGTCGTCTACGACGCGAACGCCCACCAGGCGGCATCCCAGCCTGCACCCCGGGCGCAGCGCGAAGCTCGCGAGGATGGACGCGGCCGCGAGGCCGATCATGGGCCCGGTCATCGGCTGAAGGACCGTCTTGAGCACGCCCCACACCGCCAGGAAGATGACCAGGCCGAGAGCCACGCCCAGGAGCTGGCGCGCGTTGTCGGGGCCTTCGAATCGGATGGGCGCGCCGCCGTAGTAGAGGGCGGCCAGGGTGGGATAGAGAGCGAACGGAATGATCCATTCGATGTTCGTCACTTTTCGTAGCCTCCGGTAGGGATCGCGCGGCTTGGCGCAAGGCTCTTGGCAAGGTTCGTCAGGAAGCTAACAAATCCGCGAACCAAGGGCGACGGGCGCGGCGGGCCGGGATGACGTTCAACGACCTGGGCGCCTGCCCTGGAATGCTGTGTGGAGGGCGAGACCTTCAACGGATCCGCTCCGGCAAGCGCCTGACCGTGATCACCGGGACATCGAACTCGTCCGTTTCGACGAAGACGGCGAGACCATCGGGGCCGAAGGCGTCCGGCATTTCGAGCCGCCCGACAGGGAAGGTGCCCACGTAGCGGCCGTCCTGCGCGAGCACGTCGATCGGGCCCGATTCACTCGTGCCCGGCTCCGTGCTGCGCTCGACCCACAGACTTCCCTCCCAGGTGACGTGCACCGCCCCGACCACCGGAACTTCGGGGTAGAACCGCATGTTCTCGAGCGCCGCCCGCCGAGTTGCTCGGAAACGGTTGAACATCTCCCGGATCTCAAGGGGCGGTTCCCCCCCTCCCCCTAGTTGGGTGACTTGCCGGTTCGCATCCCGTTCGAGGCGGCGTTCGCGCTCCGTGCGCCTCATGCGCTCCGTCACGGGCAGCGGCCGTATGGCTCGACGCAGGATGCGCGAGACCCGGCCGGATGAGTCGGTGACCTTGATCGCATAGGCCGACGAGTCCGAGAACGCGACTCCGCCCGATGGAAGCGGGTCGAACAGAAGCTCCGGTTCAAACCCCCACTCCTCGCCCATCATGTCCAGCACGTCCTCGAAGTCTGCGCCGGCGGGGAGCTCGGTCGTCGCCCGTGGAGCCCAGGCCTCCACGAGGACTAGGTCCTCAACTTCCGCCGAAGACATGTCGATGCGGAGGATCGAGCGCTCGTCCCGGACCACCACCGTCCGAGATCCCGTCCGCTCCGGTCGAAGACCCACACGGGTTCCGATTCCCATCCCCCGGCCCGCTTCCCGCACCGTGCGTTCGAACTCACCGCCCGGACCGAAGACGTGGTACCCCCTCATCATGTCGCGCACGAGGGTGCGTCCGTCGTCCCATACGATGAGTTCCATTGCCATCTGGAACTCACCGGGACCGTCACCGGGGCGCCCGAAGTCCCACACATGGCTTCCGGCAGCGTCCACGACGACGACTCGCCGGCCGCCATCCCGTTCCCGCACCGTCCAGCAGGTACAGGTTCCCGGCACCGTCGAAGCCGACGCTCCGGATGGTAAAGAACTCCTCCCATTCGGCCTCCGCCTCCGTCGATCCGATGCGGTACACCAGCTCGAAGTCCGGTGAGAGCGGCAGATCCTCCTCGGGCAGATCGACAACCTCCTGGGCGAGGAGACCGATGGCCCCCGAGCCCGGAGCGAGCCCTCCGGCGATCCACATTCCTCCGATGGCCAGCAATCGCAGATTCCGATGCACCTTCCCGCCTCCACTTGACTCAAGTTATTCCAGGACGATCTACGATAATCGTCGTAGATACGGGTGCGCAAGGCCGCTGACGTGGGCTGCGGAGGCGGTTCGACGGCTGGTTGGGAGGGCAAGCGAAGGCAACAATCCAGGAGAGGCGAGAGTAACGAGAGTGGCTCGCGTGCCGATCCCGCCCCGGCGCAATCGGCAGATCGCTCCCTCGGAGCAACCGAAGAGCTCTCTCCGTGAGGCGCAGCTTTGTGAACATGCTCTCTTGCGACGACATCATTGCGGCCCGCGGGCGCATCGGGGACGGCGTTGTTGAGACCGGTTGCCCGCGCTCCCTCGGGCTCGACCGCTCCCGGCTCGGGCGCGTGCACTTCAAGACCGAGTTCCGGCAGCGGACGGGTTCGTTCAAGGACCGCGGCTCGCTGAACCGCCTGCTCCTGCTGGAGCCGGCGCAGCGGGAGGCCGGGGTGGTCGCGGCCAGCGCGGGCAACCACGCCCAGGCGCTCGCGTACCACTCCGCGCGGCTGGGAATCCCGTGCACCATCGTCATGCCCGACGCCGCTCCGCTCATCAAGGTGACCAAGACGCGTGGCTACGGGGCCCGCGTCATCCAGACCGGCGCGACCCTCACCGACGGCATGGCCCGCGTCGAGAAGCTGGTCGAGGAGGAGGGCCTTACCGGGGTCCACGCCTTTGACGATCCCGCGGTGATGGCGGGGCAGGGGACCATGGCGCTGGAGATACTGGAGCAGGTGCCCGACGTTACCAAGCTGGTGGTGCCCATAGGGGGCGGCGGGATGATCTCCGGGGTCGCGACGGTGTTGAAGGCGCGCCGGCCGGGCGCCCGCGTCATCGGGGTGGAGGCGGCGGCCTCGCCGGGCGCGGTCGCCTCGCTGGAGGCCGGGCGGCCGGTCCACCTGGAACGCTCGGACACCCTCGCCGACGGCATCGCGGTGAAGCGCATCGGCGACCTCACCTTTCCCCACATCCAGGCCCTCGTGGACGACGTGGTCGTGGTCGACGAGGAGGAGATCGTGCGCGCGATCTTCTTCCTCATGGAGTCGGAGAAGATGGTGGTCGAGGGAGGCGGGGCGGTGGGCGTGGCGGCGATTCTGGGCGAGAAGGTCCGCCTGGGCCCCGCCGACGTCACCGTGTGCGTTCTCTCCGGGGGCAACATCGACATGAACGTGGCCTCGAAGATCATCGACCGGGGACTGTGGGCGGACGGTCGCCTTGCGCGCCTCTCGGTGGTGGTGCGTGACCGGCCCGGCTACCTGAACGAGGTCACGGCGGTGGTCGCCATCCACGGCGCCAACGTGCTCCACATCGAACACACCCGGGCCTTCGGCGACATCTCCGTGGGCCACGTCAGCATCGAGATGGAGATCGAGACGCGCGGACGTGCACACGTCGCCGAGATCGTCGCGGAACTGAGGGAGCTGGGACACCAGGTGGGCGAGGTGGCTTGACCCCGGTCGTTCTTCCGGCCACCTGTCGCATCCCGCGCGCGGGGACGTATCATATCGTCATCGACGAGCGAACGTCCCTCCGGTGCCATCCATCGATCTCTCGCCCCCAAACGAGGTGATTCCCATGAAGTCATCACTACGGCCCCTGCCGGTCACGTCCAACCTCCTCTCGGCCATCGCCGCCGCGGTCCTGCTGCTCGGCGCGGTCGGCCTGCAAGCGCAGGACGCCTACTTCCCGCCGCCGGGCGACTGGGAGCGCCGGTCCCCGGAGTCGATGGGCATGAACCCGGAACTCCTGCAGCAGGCGGTCGATTTCGCGATCGCGAGCGAGAGCACCGCGCCGCGCGACCTGGAGGTGGCGCACGCGCTCAGCTGGAACACCGAGCCCTTCGACGAGGCCATCGGCCCGCTCAAGGTGCGGGGTCCGCAGAGCGGCATCGTCGTGAAGGACGGCTACATCGTCGCCGAATGGGGCGAGACCAAGCGCGTCGACCCGACGTTCAGCGTCGCCAAGAGCTTTCTCTCGTCCACCGTGGGGCTGGCCTGGGACCGCAAGCTCATCCGCGACGTCAACGATCCGGTGCACGAGTACATGCCCCCGCTGATTCTGCCGGTGGGCGACGGCGAGCCCGGCATGGAGGCGGACGGCCGCGGCGTGCCGACCCCCGTGCCGCTCTTCGACTCCGAGCACAACCAGAAGATCACCTGGGATCATCTGCTGAGGCAGACCAGCGACTGGGAGGGCACGCTCTGGGGCAAGCCCGACTGGGGCGACCGGCCGGGGCGCGATGTCGCGGCCAACCGCAACCGCCCGCGCAACGAGCCCGGCACGGCCTACAAGTACAACGACGTGCGCGTGAACCTGCTGGCGCTGGCGGCGCTCCAGGTCTGGCGCCGGCCCCTGCCTCAGGTGCTGCGGGAGCACATCATGGATCCCATCGGCGCCTCCAACACCTGGCGCTGGTACGGCTACGAGAACTCGTGGGTGAACGTCGACGGCGAGATGATGCAGTCGGTGAGCGGCGGAACCCACTGGGGCGGCGGGATGAACCTGAGCGCCGAGGACCAGGCCCGCTTCGGCTACTTCACCCTGCACAAGGGCAGCTGGGACGGCGAGCAGTTGCTCTCGGAGGAATGGCTGGACATGGCCGAGACCCCGGGTTCGGTGAACGAGATGTACGGCTTCATGAACTTCTTCCTGAACACCGGCCAGCGCTCGTATTCCAGCACGCCCGAGTCGTCGTTCAGCCACCGGGGCGCGGGCACGAACCTGGTCTACGTCGATCGCGAGAACGACCTGGTGGTGGTTGCGCGCTGGATCCAGGGCGGCGCCATCGACGAGTTCCTGGGAATGGTGATCGCGTCGTCGGTCGTCGCCGAGGAGCGGCGCTGAGGAGAGAGGCGAGGAAAGAGAAGAGGCGGCCTGAAAGCGGCGGGGCTCGCGCAAGCGGTGCGTCCCGCATGACTTCTGGCTAACTTGCGCGTGCTCCGGAGGCGAGAAGCCGCCCGAGCGCGCAAGTGAAACACGCAGAACCACAAAGGATCGGGAACCCATGGACAAGGACTCCCGGAGCGGGACGGTCGACGGCGGCCGACCG
>VYDD01000173.1 GCA_009843625.1 Gammaproteobacteria bacterium
TCGCAGACGACACCCCTACCTATCGGGCCCTGGCTCCATAAGCCGGCCACCCCCGCCCGGCCACGCTCTCCAGATTACACAACTAATCTGTTGACAACGAATCCGTTGTGTATTCTCTTGTGAAACGAGAGATGACACAAACGGAGGGCCGCCATGAGACCAACCGCTGGCCGCTGGGTGAGCGGCGACGACTTCTTCGATCGCGAAGGCGAGCTGCGGGTTCTGGAGTCCCACGTCCGGGACCGCAACCATCTGGTGCTGACCGGACAGCGGCGGATGGGCAAGACCAGCATCGCCAGAGAACTGGGACGGCGCCTGGAGAGCGACGGCTGGATCTTTCTGTTCGCGGACGTGGAGGGCTCGACCTGCCCCGAGGACGCCGTGGCGACCATCGCGAAGGAGACGTACCGCATCCGGCCGATCGCCTCACGCCTTGGCCGGGGGGTGAAGGAGTGGTTTGAGGAGAACATCGAGGAAGTCGGCGCCCACGGCTTCCGCGCGAAGATCCGGGCCGGGCTCAACGCGGGCAACTGGCGAAGGCTCGGCGAGAATCTGCTCCAGGAGTGTGCCAACCAGGATTCCCCCGTGCTCCTGGTGATCGACGAACTACCCATCTTCCTCAAGCGCATGCTCCGCGACGATGGCCACGCGAAACGGGTCGATGAGTTCCTGAGTTGGCTGCGCGGTGCCATTCAGACGTTGGGAGACCACGGGCCCGTCTTCATCGTGTCCGGGAGCATCGGGCTCCAGCCACTGGTCCATCGCCTCGGGATCCCGGACCGAATCAATCACTTCTATCCCATACGCCTGCGGCCCTGGGACCGGGCGACAAGCGTGGATTGCTTCAACCGTCTCGCTGACGGCGAGGGCTTACAGGTTGAAGACGGAGTGGCGGACGCCGTCTACAGCGCCTTGGGACTCGGCATTCCGCACCATGTGCAGTCGTTCTTCGCTCGGATTCGAACCTTTGCCACGATCAGAGGGAAAGGCACGGTAACCGTCGCGGACGTTGAACACGTATACGAGACCGGTCTTCTGGGGCCGTTCGGGCAGATCGACCTGGTCCACTACGAGACGCGCCTCAAGGATGGACTGGACGACGAGACCTTCTCTGTCGCGATGGAGATCCTCGCCGAGGCCGCGACCCAAGGCGTGTTCACACCCTTCGCCCGGCGTTGCCTGGAGCACCAGTACGAGCCGCTCGTGAATGACATCCGCGGACGGGTTGCCGACGCGATCGAGGTTCTGGTACACGACGGCTATATCGAAGACGGTGAGAGGGGATACCGGTTCCCGTCCAAGCTGCTTCGAGACTGGTTTGCCGCACGTTTCCGGGATCACCACCTGCCACTCGAAGGTCGGTGCCGTGAGGAAGCAAACGAGGATTGAGCATCATGAGTAACGAAGCTGGCACTGTAATCCGCAAATTCAATCCCGGATTGCTCCAGTCGGATGAGGAGATCAGGGAGCAGTTCGTGGTCCGCGGTCACGAACTGGATCTGGTGCTGGATGAGCTACGGGGCAATATCGATTCCCCCTCTTGCCAGCACATTCTCGTGTTTGGTCCTCGTGGCCGGGGAAAGACGATGCTCCTGGCCCGAATCGCGGCGGAGTTGCGCAGCAACCCGGATTTCGCTGACGCACTACTGCCCGTCCGATTCATGGAGGAGAGCCCGGAGATCTTCACTCTCACCGACTTCTGGCTGGAAACCATGTTCCATCTCGCCAACGAAGTCGATGGGCGGAATGCCCCGCTGGCGCAAGAACTTCACGAGATCCGAGCCGCGCTGGCACCGCGCTGGCGCGAACAGATCACCGAAGCGCAGGCTCGCGCGGCCGTGTTCGATGCGGTGGATCGGTTGGGAAAGAGGCTCGTCCTCATCGTCGAGAACCTCCAGTCGCTCTGCCGCGATGCCCGTGACGAATTCGGCTGGCAACTCCGCGAAGTGTTGCAAACGGAGCCACAGATCATCCTCCTCGCTTCCGCCACCAGCCGCTTCCGCGAGTTGGACGAGGTAGACGAACCGTTCTTTGAGATGTTTCGCATCGTCAGCTTGGAGGCGCTGGACACCGAGGAGTGTGGTCGCCTGTGGAAGGTTGTGAGCGGGAAGCGGGCGACACCGTTAGAAGTCAGACCCCTCCAGATTCTCACGGGCGGCAATCCGCGCCTCCTCGTGATGGCCGCCGAGTTCGCCCGGCATCGGTCCATCCGTCGACTGATGTCGGAATTGGTGACGCTAATCGACGAGCACACCGAGTACTTTCGCGGTCATCTCGAGGTCCTGCCGAAGACGGAGCGGCGCGTGTACGTGTCGGTGATCGACCTGTGGCAGCCCTCGTCGGCGAGCGAAGTGGCGGCGCGCGCTCGTGTCGACATCCGCGTGGCATCGACCATGCTCGGGCGACTGGTCGAACGGGGTGCGGTTGTCCGGCAGGGCCGCGGCCGAAAGCGGCTGTACGCGGCCGCGGAACCGCTGTACAGCATGTACTACAAGCTGCGGCGGGAGCGTGACGAGACGGCAGTCGTCGAGAACCTGATCCGCTTCATGGTGGCCTGTTACGGGGTTGATGATCTGTGGCAGCCGTCCGATCCGCTGTCTGTCGAGGCAGCAGAGTCGGAGGTGCTTCGGCGAGGAATCAGGCGGCACACGGCCGTTGCCCTGAGCTACAAGTGCATGGCGCAGGCTGAGATCGGTCTTGCCGACGAAGCGCTCGATAGTTGCCGCCAACTGGAAGACGTCGCCCGCCTCTGGACGAACGACAGCGAAGAGTTCCTTGGAGTGCCCTGGGTCGCGTGGCTCAAGTGTCGCATCGCCGGTGCGAGGGCTCTGGCTTTGGCGGTTCGAGCCGAACATCGAGCCTCGATCCGGCAGTTCCGGATCGCCTACGCTGCTTCCCCGTCAGACCACGAAGCGACGATACACGAAATGCTACGCCTGGTGCCGGCATTGGTCGGAGCCGGAATCTCCCCCCGCGATCTGCTGGCTGTCTTCGCCGGCGATGCCGGCAGGTCCGCCGACCTTTGGCCTCTTGTCGTCGCCCTCGAGGAACACGCAGGCAATCAGATTCGTGCCCCGCGGCAGGTCAAGGAGGTCGCGGCCGACATCCGTGACCGGTTCATCGAGGCCGCGGAGCGAATGGGGGCAACGTGAGTGCTGGCTTGCGGCAGATAGCTCTGCTAACGTCAAGACAGTGTGGTGCCGATTTCCGCAACTTCGAGTTCCGACTGATGAACGAACACTCCCGCGCTGCCGGCCACATGTCCGTTCCCGTGCTGCTGGCCCTCTACCTTGTTACCGGCTGCTCGGAGGGAGGCGTTGAGCGTCCAGTGCGTGATGTCCCGACTTTCCAAGGCACGATCGATCTGGAGTTCGGGGAGATCGAGGGTGAAGATCCCTATCTCTTCACCAGGATTGAGTCGATGGTCGAGGACACGGGCGGGCGGCTGATCGTCGCCGACCTGCAGTCGCACGAGATACGGGTCTTCGATTCCGAGGGTGACTTCCTGTTCGGCTTCGGTGGTCAGGGAGAGGGACCCGGTGAGCTGACGCAGCCCTGTTGTCTCGCCTTCGGGCCAGATGGCAACCTGTGGGTCCGCGAGAGCACGCGATACAGTGTGTTCCAACTGGACGACGCGAGCGCGGAGTACGACGGTGGAGCGAGGATCGCTCACGGCGGTGTGGGCATGGTTGCACCGGTCACCTTCGACACCGAGGGCCTGCTTGTCGACATCGGACCAGTGACGACCGAGGACGGGCCTGTCGTCGCACGCTTCCATCACGCTCCTGGCGGAGCCGTGGACACAGTACCTTTGGCCGATCCAGAAAGGCAGGCGACGGGCTCAACCACGGCTGAACGCGTGATCGGCGAGTCTCTCGTCACCTTCTACGTCCGCCAGCCGTTCGGTCCGCAATGGATTCACGCCCACGGCCCCAGCGGCGTGTGGGCTGAAGCGGTCACCTCGGAGTATTCCGTCACGCTCCACCACCCCGACGGGACTGTTTCGCATGTCGAGGGACCACAGCTATCTGGCCCGCGGCTCGACCCATCCGAGCGTGAACGCGCTCGGGCCACCATTGCCGGCGACCTGCGACGGCTCGACCTCCGAGACCATCCATTCGGCGTTCCCGACCGCAAGCCGCCGCTTGCCGACATCTTCTTTGATAGGTCCGGTCGCTTGTGGGTCGAGAAGACGAGCACCGAAGGGGACGAGGTGCGTGAAGCCGATGTCTACGCGGGGTCCGCGCTGGTGGCACGGTATCGCTGGCCGCGTCGCGTCAGCGTGGGAAATGTCCCTTGGGTCACCGAGTCTGTGCTTTACGGCACGACGAGGGATTCACTCGATGTGCGTCGCGTCGCGCGGGTGAGGTTCGAGCCCGGTTTGTGAAGCGGCCCGAGCCGCTGCGCATCGGCCAACGGTGTCCTCGATCCGAGACCGGAGGCGCCGAGGGTCGACGAACGCCGGAAGCCGTGACTGGTCCGGTCTCAGCCTCCGCGCACCCGTGCCAGAAAGTCGTCCGCTGGACGACGCGTCGGCGCTGGTGCTGGGCCTGCCCGCGGCTTACCATTGGCAGCTTCCCAGGTCTCTCGAGCACGCGGAGTCGTCGCAATGAAGTCCTTCGTTCTGGCAACCGCGTTGTCGGCACTGGCACTGGCCACCGGAAGTCGACTAATCGGCACGCAGTCCATTCAGTCGCGACCCGCCGCTGAAGTGCGCCTGTCGGCTGATCCATTGCTGTCTGTCGGGATGCTCGACGGACCTGACGAATATCTCTTCGGCGAAATCAACGCTGGCTCGCTGCTCGCCGATGGCAGCGTGGTAGTGTCCGACCGGATGAACTTCCGTATCCAGCGTTTCGGCGCGGACGGCGAACATCTGTGGAGCCGCGGCCGCGAAGGCGAAGGTCCCGGGGAGTTCGAGAACGTCCAGATCGTCCACGGGTGCGTGAGCGCGGACCGGATCGTCGTCTACGACATCTGGACCCAACGGGTCTCGGTGTTCAACGACGAAGGGGATCTCGTCGACGACTACCGTCTTCCTGTACAACGGACTGCCGATCCGGCGGTTTGGGTGCGCACCGAACGGGCCGCCTGGGCTTCACGGGATACAGCGACCAAACCGTCGAGGGCCTCGCGTCCGAAGAACTCTATCGTGAGTTGATGACTCTTGGCTGGGTGGAGTTGGGCGACGCCGCCGCCACCACGGTGCGCCAGCGGATCCCGGGCTCGGAATTGAGATACCTCGGACCCGGGAACGCCATGCCCGGAAGCATCTGGGCGCACAACGTAGCGATTGCTGCGGCCATCGAGGGCATCTGGTTTGGAAGCAGCGAGGACTACGAGGTGGCACTGATTGGGTGGACGGGCGAGACGATTCGGCGGATCCGCTGGCAGGGGCCGGATCTCAATGTGACGCAGAGGGATGTCGACCGATATCGTGACGCCCTTGAAGGAAGCTACCGGCGTGGCGGCGATCCCAACTGGCGCGCACGCTTCGAGCGCCGGTGGGCATGGGAAAGCGAGAACGTGCCCGATGTCTTTCCCGCCTATGACAGGCTCATGATCGGAGACGACGGCGTACTATGGGTGCACGACTACGTTCGCCCGGGAGAGCGAAGTGAGTGGTTCGCCTTCGCCGCGGATGGTACATGGATCCGTACGCTCGTGCTGCCTCCCCGCACGCTCCTGCTGGACATCGGCCGGGACTGGGCGCTGGTACGAACGCTGGATGACGTGGATGTCCAGCGGGTCGCGGTGCACGCGTTAGTGGAGAATCGGTAAGGCACTTCCGAGTCGAACTTCAGAGCCAGGTCGCCGCCTCACCACCTCCGAACGTGCTACGGCAACCGCGGTGAGTTGGCTGGGCGCGAGAGATTCAACGGACAGCGTGTGTTATTTCGTGTGACCGACGCGTTGTTCGAGTGCGGCACGGGCAAGGAGTTCATCGAGCGGGTGCGGGCGGCCTGAATCCACTCGCCCCGGGGCCATCGAGCCTACCCAACCGCGACCTCGACCTGGGTCACATAGACTTCGCTGCGCCAGCGTCTTTCGATCTCTTCGGCGGACGCCGTTTCGAGGAAGAGCGTGATCGCTTCCTGGAGATTTGCTCGCGCCTCGGCCATGGAGTCTCCCTGGCTGGCAACATCCACGTCCGGGCATAGAGCTACGTACCCGTTGCCTTCACGTTCTATGATCGCCGTCAAGTGCCTTCTCACCTCAAGTCTCCCTTCAAGCTGTCCCGGCTGCAGCGGGTCTTGTAACCCGTCGAAGGTGGGTGGGTTCGCAGATTTCAGTAGCTTGTCCCCCAAACCGGTTTCCGACATCTTCTCTCGCCATGATCCACGCAACCGACATCCGATCCTCCCGCGCCCGCGGAGCGACCTGCACCTGTATGTGCTCGTGTCCATGTTCCGCCTGGATCCGGGTGTGTTGATGCGCTGAGTCCCGAGCTCAAGCCGCTTCCGAGCCGCCCCGGTCAGCCGATCCGGGCGGTTTTTTCGTGCTCCGATCCCCCGCCGTTCTACGCCTGCCCTAACCTCAGAGACAAACCAATGATCAGCCCTGTGCTACCGACAATAAATGTCCTTTACGAAAACCCTGCCTGGATTCCGCCCCTTCGGGAGGCACTTGAGAGCGAAGGCTTCCGGGTCCGCCTCGTGCATGTGAACGAGGGGATCGTCGATCCGTCGGCGCCTCCGCCCGAGGGCATCTGGATGAACCGCATCAGCCCGTCCTCGCACACCCGGGGTCACGTCCACACGGTGGAGCTGGCTCGCCAGCTTCTGTATTGGCTGGAGTCCCACGGCCGTCGAGTCATCAATGGGCTGCGCGCCTTTGAGCTGGAGATGAGCAAGCTTCGGCAGGACCTCGTCCTGCGGCGACACGGAATCCGGACGCCGCGCACGGTGCTGGCCGTCGGGAGGGAGCATCTGCGCGCAGCGGCCGCAACCTTCGATGGCCCGTTCATCACGAAGCACGATCAGGGGGGCAAGGGCCTGGGCATCCGGCTCTTCCAGGACCCCGGGAAGCTCGAAGAGCATCTCGACGACAGGAGCTTCGACGCCGGACCCGGCGCCAAGGTGATCCTCCAGCAGTACATCCCCGCACCCGAGCCATTCATCACGAGGGTGGAGATCGTTGGCGGCCGCTTTGTGTTCGCGATGCGGAGCTCTACGGCCGGGGGGTTCGAACTCTGCCCTCGGATGCGTGCAATCCGATGCCTCCGAACCGGGAGAGCCTCTGGACGGGTGCGGGCGGCGCAGGTGCGGGTGGCACGGGTGCTGCCGACCTCTTCAGCCCGTCGCCGCTCACGGCCGGCGACCCGTTGGCCCAGAGGTATATCCGGCTCTGCATCGAGGAAGGGATCGAGATCGCCGGAATCGAATTCGTGGAAGATGCCCGCGGCAACCGCTACACGTATGACATCAACGGCACAACCAACTACAATCAGGCGTTCGGCGCCCGAATCGGCGTCGATGGCATGCGCGCGGTGGCCCGGTATGTACGCAGGGTGGCGATGCCGGGCCTTCGGCCGCAGCGCATCGCGTGTTAGCGGGGATGCCGTAGCCGCAACGCCACAGGAGACGAACGATGGCTGGGAAGACGACGCAAGAGCGGACCGGGTATGCGACCGCCGTCGCCATGGCCACGCTGTCCATCATGATGCTTACAGTGCTGGCTCACCCACTCACCGCCCAGGAAGTAGTCGAACTCCCGGGCGAAGACCGGCCCCTCGACGCCGACTTCGAGGACATCTACCGGGTGGGCTCGCTTGACGGGGATGGCTGGGACACCTTCGGGCGCGTTGGGGGGGTCGGCTTCGACGGTGCCGGCAACCTCTATATCCTCGACACCGAAGCGGTGCGGATCAACGTCGTC
>VYDD01000044.1 GCA_009843625.1 Gammaproteobacteria bacterium
CGGGAACGGTGTCGTTCACGGGCGTCCTGCTCCGCACCTCCGGCATCAGCGGCCGCGTGAGCGTCGAGGGCATGGGCCTCGGCGACATCGAGGTCACGCTGGCGGGCGGCGACGAGAGCCGCACGGCGATGACGGATGCGGGCGGCCAGTACAACTTCGCGGGCCTGGCCGCGGGCGACTACACGGTCTCGATTGCGGTTGCGAGCGACGCCTACGTGTTCGACGCGATGAGCTCGGACGTGACGCTCGGCGATGACGAGGCGAAGATCGTGAACTTCGACGGTCAGCACGCGCGCACCGCGAGCGTTGTTGCGATGCTGTTCGTCGACGAGGCGGCCAAGAACGACGAGTACGACGACGGCGAGGACGCCTTCCCGCCGGCCGCCGTCCTGGCGGCGCTGCAGGCGGCGCAGCTGCCGGCGGTGCCGGTGCCGGTGACCCTGACGGGTCCTGACGTCGGTACCGTGAGGTCGGGCGTGATGGATGTCGCGACCGGCCAGGTCACGTTCTCGGGGCTGCGCTCGGGCAGCTACCATCTGCAGGTGGGATCCCTTGCGGCGTTGCTGGCCGGGCTGCCGGCCGAGTTGGCCATGGTGCTGCAGGACTACGAGTTCGGCGGACAGGCGGAAGGGTATGCAATCGACGTCGCCGTCGGCGAGGAAAAGACGCAGCGCCTCCCCGTGGACATCACGCACACGACGGTCGGCTTCTCGGTGATGCTGAGGCACGGCGACGACACCGGAGCCGCGGTTCCCGGCGCAATGGTCAATCTCTACGCGGACATGGCCGGCGAGAACAAGGTCGGCAGTGGTGAGACCGGCGAAAACGGTGAGCCGGCCATGATCCGGATCGCGCGCGACGGCACGAGCGGCAACATGGTCTACGCCGGGGTCATGGCGGACGGCTACCACGTGGCCGAGGGCATGACGCCCGTGGCGTGGGATTCGAAGCTGACGGCCACCGCGGGCGGCAACGCCAACGACATCGTCAACCTGAGCGCCAGCGTGGCGGTCAGCGGTAAGACGAAAGAGACCGCTTACGGCGGCGGAGCCGCTCTCGCCGGTTGGGCCCTCAGCGTCATGATGGCGGGCGAGGACGACGAAATGGTCGCGGTCGAGGGCGCGCCGGACGAGTTGGAAGACGACGGCACGACATCGTTCGAGAGCACGGTGGCGGTCGACGATCTGCCGATGAGCTACTACTTCGCGGTCGCCGAAGACCAGGATGACGAGCTGGATGGCGGCGAGATGGTCCAGTCGGACACGGTGGAGTTCATGCACGACGGGCTCTCGCTGGCGGGTGCGATGGACGTCGCGCTCACGGCGCGCTTCGCGACCCAGACCCTCAAGGTTTACGTGCACCACGAGAAGGACCAGGTCGAGGGCTACACCGGCAACGTGCTGGGCGGCGACATGCGAATGTCGGGACCGGTTGAGGTCGAGATCCGCCACATCGTAAGCGGAGGCCGGGCTCGTCAGTTCACGAAGGACCAATGGGACGCGGGCGCGAAGGGGAACGTCGCCGAGAAGGACGGCGTCTGGACCTTCGCCCACGTGCCGGCCGATATGAACGTCATCGCCATCGCCTCGGCGCCCGCGGACGCGAACGTCATCATTCCCAATGACGAACTCGCGGCGTACGAGGATCTCGGCGACAGCCCGAGCGGCGCGTTCGGCGAGATGGGCGGCTTCAGCCACACGGTCGAGCTCTGTCCGCTGCAGAGAACCAATCCGCAGGACCACAACCAGTGCGCGTCGTTCGCCTACGTCAACACCTACTCGGTCGACGGGCAGGCGTGGAAGAACGGCGTCGAGAGGGACAAGCACGACGGCTTCGAGCTGTCCCTGATTTCCGATGACCCGCCGGCTCCGGTGGCGGTGCCCGGGACCACGGGCAGCATGGATCCGGTCGCGGAGAAGAACCTTGCCGGCGAGAGCGCGTCCTTCACCGCCGCCGAGAAGGACGACTCCAAGACCAAGGGCATCGACGAAACCAAGCAATTCGACTTCAAGCAGATGGCCGACGGCGTCTACTCGGTCGGTGTTCCGAAGGGCTGGGTGGCGACGGCCGGCATGGGCGGCGACAAGCTGGCCGAGCAATTCCTGCTCGCGGACGTTCTCACCGACGGCGCCCTCAACATCGACGTGACGCCGACGACGGGTGTCCTCTACGGACGCGTAACCGACAGTGAAAGCCAGCCTGCGAAAGGCGTGACCGTCAATGTGAACGGTGAGGAGGACGTCACCGATGAATCCGGCCGCTACATCATCGATGGCTTCGGCGCCGCGAAGGACAAGGACAAGAACGACATAAGGATCGTGAAGGCGTCCGGAGAGGGATTCGAGGCACAGGAAGACACGCTCTCCGGATTCACGGCGAACGACCCGATGGAGCACAACTTCTCCGTCGAGGGCGCCGCCGCCTTCGCCACGATCAGCGGCAAGGTCACGAAGTCCGGCACCGGCGCCGGGGTTAAGGGCGTCAAGATCACGGTGGGCGGTGATTCGGAGCTGCTCAACCCGAACGCCAAGTCGAAGTCCAGCCTCAAGAAGAACGACATCTACACGACGGCCGACGACGGCACATACTCGGTGCGAGTGAAGGCTGGCGCCCCTGGCGTGAGCGTTGCCGTCACCCTCACTGCATCGGCGGATAAGATGTCGTTCACACCTCCATCGCACTCGTTCGCGGTGGTGGCCGGAACGGACCTCACCGGATTCGGCTTCACGGCCTTCGATCACGGCTCGATAACCGGCCGGGTACGGCTCGGTGAGGACGGACCTCCGTTGGCGGGCGTCGAGGTCACGGCGACCGCAACCGATGCCGCCGAAGGCGCCGATCCCGCGGCTTCCTACACCACCCGTGCGACGGGGCGCTTCACGCTCAGCGTGCCGTTTGGCAGCTACACCGTCGCCGCTGAGCTGGGCGGTTACTCGTTCACGCTCCCGAACAACGGACTGGTGTCTGTCGCTCCCGGTGTCAACTCGCCGCTTACCGGCGACATCGTGGCGGCGCTAACGGGCAACTTCCCGCCCAGCTTCACGAGCGAGGCCAGCTTCGAGGTCGCGGAGGGAGAGACCGATATCGGCACAGTTGAGGCCGAGGATCCCGACGATGACGACTTCATCGAGAGCTACGAGATCCTCACAGGCGACGACGACGGGGAGAACCACGGCGATATCTCGATCGACGCGGTGTCGGGCGACCTGACGTTCAACAGCGCTCCGGTCTTCGATGACGAAGACAGCAGCAACAACGTCTACGAAGTGACCGTCCAGGTAACGAGCGGCAGGGGAAGCCGTGAGATGACGGCCACCCAGGACGTCACCGTCACCTTCGTAGATGTGGTCGCATAAAGCTATTTATACAAATCACTTAGAGATGGCGTGGTCCGGTATCCCCACATTCCATCCATGTTCTCGAACGGGAACACATTGGGCCTCCGAAGACCTCCCCGGACCGTAAGCGTTCGGTGAAGTCGTAGCTTTGAATCCCCGCCGCGTTTCGTCCACGGTGGCGACCGATCCGCCGACGAGCGGCCCCTCCACCTCCATCGGGACTGCGAGGAGGATGCCGACCGAACCGCTCCTCCACGGCCTGACCGAACGCTTACTTGGCACCCTCCTCCCCGGAGCCGCCCACAGCTTTCCGACAAATGGGCTGCGCCGCTTGGACGCCGTGCCGGAGTCCACGAAACTGCCTGTCCTCGATATGAAGGGCCGCGCCGGACCCAGCGCCTCCGACCGAAGCGACGGTCAATCGAAGGTCTCGTACGGGACCTGTACTCCCAAGTCCATTTCGTCGACTGCGCGCGAAATGACTTGGGCAGGGATGCCCGCGTAGTGCGGCGAGAACGGCGACACGTCGCAGTACTGTCCTTCGGTGAGATCGGTTGCCATGCCGACGACATACCCCTCGTCAGATACGAGCGCACCTCCGCTGTTGCCAGGACGAGCAATCGCCGAGTAGAGGAAGAGGTCCGCGGTGCCGATCATGGAGACTGCGGAGGCAGTCACCTCCCCCCGCTGCACGACGAGGGGCGAGTTGCCGTCTTCCGTAGGCAGCGCACAAGGAATCCGAGGATACCCGAAAGTGTATACCGTCTGCGTGACGAACGGTTCGAGAAACGCAAGCCCTGCGACTGCGTGAAGCGGTTCTGGGACGTGCAGAACGGCGACATCGAGAGCCTCGTGCTCGGCGATAGCCTTAGCGTCGATCGCGATTTCGCGGCCTTGGAAGCTCTGTGTCTGGTCAACCTGCATTTCTGAAACGACATGGCGACAGGTCAAGATGTGATGAGGATCGAAGACGAGTCCGCTACCGGCTCTGGCCTCACCTTCGGCGTTCTTGCCTGCGATCTGTACGATCGCAGGCGAAATCTGGCGGTGGAGGAATCGGCCACCCAGTGTCTTACCTAGCCAGAGCGTACCGGCACTGCGTATCGTCGAAATCTCGCTCAGGGCGTAGTAGCTCTTGGGCATCATAACGTAGCTTGAGTCGGCCCCGGATACTTCGACGAGGATGTTGTTCGCTGTCATTCGTTCGAGCAGGTGCCGCACTTGGTAGATGTATCGATCAGGATTTCCTATCAGCTCGGTAGCCTTCAGGAACTCCATGAAGTCAAGACCTGACAGCGGGAGGATGCTGCGGGATGATGGTACCTTGCCGATGGTCTGGCAGCTCTTCTGGTAGTTTGACGGAGAAAAAAAAGCCCGGGCAGAAAGCGCGAGGGCCATCTCTTGCTCGACATCCAGAGGAGCAAGCCTAACGTATCGCTCGCACGGCTCGGTCGGTCCAGTTGGTCGAGATCTCCGACGCGCCATGACCAAGCTAGCCTAACGCGGTGTCTGCGGTGCGAGCCGCCAGGTTCCTTCGACGGTACACACCCTCTTGTCGATTCTCGCCAGTGTGACCTTCGCGTCTGATCTGTCGAGCTTCAACGTGAAGTCCGGCGGATCTTGGCCAACCGGGATGCCGATGGATGGGCCTTCAGGCGCGAATTCGACACGAGGGACATCGGCGACTTGAGCCAAGACGGAGGTCGGTATCCTCACCATTTCGTAGAACGCCTTCTTCGTGAACAGCCGCAGTTGAATGATGGCGTCCACCGTTGCCGTGTACTCTGCGAACAACCGTTTGGTGTTCCTTTCTCGGTGGGAGGCACTGCGGGCGTCCTGAATCCATGCCGCCTCACACAGCTTGGAAATGTGCAGTGACCCGACTCGTAGATTCTTCGCTGACGTGGACTTCAGGCTGATCCGTTGGCCGTCCATCTCGATGTCCCAGAAGCGCTGACCTTCGGGTGCCTTCTGGATGTCGTGACCCCCTGCGCGCGCCGCCCGAACGAACGCCGCCTCGAACGAGTTCCTCGCCAGCGGGGCCTTGAGAAAGTAGTGGTGAATGAGCAGTGTCGTGCGGAATTCCTTCTCGAACCGCTCGCTGAGGAATGACGGGGTTGGAGCGGAGGGCGTGTCGGATGGAAACTTCAGTTCGGGAAGGGTATCGGCAACCGGGTATGCGGGGAACGTGGCCTCGCAGGGACCACGCATCGCAGCGAGTAGCTCGTCGAGGTATCTCTGTTCCGTGGAGTCCGGTGGGCTAGTCATGCCGCTTCGCCCAACAGATCGGAAACTCGCAGACTCGTGTCGGCCAAGACGAGCTCCAGGATGCTGGGCCGCTCGTTCGTCAGGATCCAGCGGCAGAGGTGCGCGAGCTGATAGGAAATCAGCGGGGGAACCGCATCCCCGATATGACGGTAAGTGTTTGCCAGCGACGAGCCGTTGAACCGGTAGTTGTGGGGGAACCCGTTGAGGACTGCCATTTCCGCAACCGTGCAAAGCCGGTCCCGTTCCGGGTGGGCGTACCTCCCATTCCCGATATGGGCACACTCGCGCTTGATCGTAGGGGCGGGCCTGTCCCAAGCCATCCGACCGTAGACGTCCGGATAAGACCCGAATCTCCCGGCTGCCGCAATCCTCTTCATGGATCCGGTCAGGAGTTCCTCGGCATCAGGATGGTCCAACAGGTCCATCCAAGAGCCGCCGTCACGGGGAATGGCGGCTAGGCGGCGCTTGACCGTTTCCGATCCGAATCCCGGGTAACGGTGGTCCGCGCCCTTCGCTCCTGAGGCGACCGAGAGCGCCCGGCGAACCGTGCTGGCGCTGTCCTTCACGCTCCAGCCGTCCCACAAGCTCTCCAGCGTGTAGAGGGGCAGCCCTTCGCGGGTAGCGATGACAATGGCCCGTTCGCGGATTTGTGGGAGCCCGAACCGGCTTAGCAGGTAGTTCCGCCCGAATACGCTGTAGCCGCTGTTCTCCAAGCATTCGCGGAAGGCGCGGTAGTGGTGCCGGAAGTTGCCGCGTATGAGTTCGCGCGCGTTCTCCATTACTACGATGTCCGCGTCCAAGGCCACCGCGAAGTCTGCGGCCTTGGGAACGAACCCGTTGCGGCAGTCGTCCCGCAGATGATTCTGGGGGTTGGTTCGGGTGAAGCCGGTGCAAGGTGGACACACGCTCAAGACATTGACCGCACGCTCGCCGATGCCCAATACGCCGCGCACATCGGTCGGAGCAACCTCCCCGAGGTCGATCCGCTTGGGGTCGATTCCGATGTTATTGCGATAGGTGGTGTTGCACTGCAACCGCCCGTTGCCGGAAGTGGGCTTGCCGATCTCCGCGTCGGCCGCGCCGATCATCTCGAATGCGCCGTGCGCCTTGAAGCCAAAGGACATACCTCCGGCACCGGAGAACAGATCCACGACCGCAATCGGCTGCTCCGAACCCCTCATGGTGCGCCATTCCGGCTAGGATCGCGGGTTCGATCCGCATCAAGCCAAGAGGCGATACGATCCACCGCATCCGGTTGCCGTAGCTCACATTCCCACACCACAAGGACGCTCCACCCGCCCGTTTCGAGTTCGCCCCGGCTCTTGGCGTCCCGATCCTTGTTGCGGTCGATCTTCGCCTTCCAGAAGGCTCGTCTGGTGGCAGGTAGCGCGCCTGACGGGCACGCATGCCCGTGCCAGAAGCAGCCGTTGACGAAGATCGCGGACTTCCGGGACGGGAATACGATGTCGGGGGTGCCCGGCAAATCGCGGCGATGCAGCCGGAATCGGTAGCCTCGGGCGTGTAGCTCTTTACGAACGAGGAGTTCCGGTTTCGTGTTCTTGGAGCGAACCGCCGACATCATCCTGCTACGCTGCTCGCGCGTTACGCGATCCACGACTCAACCCCTCGGACTACCGACACCTGCCGAGGGCCGTAGCGTCTCATCGGTGGCCCTTGACGGAGCGAACAGGACTTGTTGCGGGCCATCATCGGTCACCGGGGAGACCCTTCCGTGACCGGATTCCCGCTCAGCGGCCCGAATCAACTCGAAGCCAATCCGTCGGATCCGATCCCCGCGGAGCAGCAGGGCGTGACCGACTGCGTGGATGCTCTCGGCCCGGGGCCTTCGGGTTCCGGCCTTCCATGCAGCGAGGGACTGCCAACTCAGGCCGGCGGACTCCATCATCTTTCTTCCCGAGTAGGAAGCGGCGGCGGCCGCTCTCGTCAGGAGAGACCTCAGATCTGCATCGTGGTTCGACGATTCGGGCTGCAACAAGCTCCTCCGGAAAAGAAGTTGTAGATCAACGTATCTACGAATCATCCTGTAGACAAGAACCGCTACAGGGCCAACGGGTCTGCGGGTACATGCGCCGGTGAATGGCTGCCGCTCCGAGACGGACGAGCCGACCGATTCCGAAGCCGCCGCCCGCGACCTCAACGCGGCATCAGGCGCGTGCATTTCCCAGGGGATCGAAGGGGGGCGGAGCCACCCCTCGTCAGCCTCCGTGTTATACACGGGGTATGCTGGCTGAGCCACCTAACAG
>VYDD01000067.1 GCA_009843625.1 Gammaproteobacteria bacterium
GTTCTGTTGCATCTTGGCGGGGGTATCGAGTCGCTCTGAATCATGTTCCCCCTGCTTTACCCGCTTCTCTCGCAGCCATGGGCGGGCATGGCCGTCGGGGCCGGCATCGCCGTGATCGGGTTCCTGCTCGCAGTCGGCCTTCAGCGCCTCCAAACGGAGCCGCGCTCCCTGTGGTCACGGGCCGGGACCCTCATCGTCCTCGCCGCCGGCGCGTCGTCGGCGGTTCTGCTCTGGGGCGGCATCACGTCCTTTATCGACATCTCGAGGCTCGCGTTCGACCATCCCCCGCCCGGCACACTCGTGGATGTCGGCGGCTACCACATGCATGTCCTCGTCGAGGGAGACGCCGGCGATGGACCCACGGTGATCTGGATTCCGGGCGGTCACGGCCAGGGGCTCGCGCTCTACCACCTGCACGCCGCAATCCGCGACGAGACCCGCTCGATCCTCTTCGACCGCCCCGGGACCGGGTGGAGCGACCCGGGGCCGTTCCCGAGACGCACCGCCCTCGAGGCCGAGGAGCTGGCGGCGTTGCTCGAAGGGGCCGGGGAGGCGGGACCGTTCGTGCTGGCCGGGCACTCCTACGGCGGGCTCCTTGCCGCGAATTTCGCCCGGCGCCATCCGGAACGGACCGCCGCCCTCGTGCTCCTCGACGCATCTCCCCCCGATGCCTTCATCTACGCGCCGGCATACGGCGCGGGCGCCCTGGAAGAACTGGTTAAGGATGCAGAGCGGCAGGGACTCGCCAAGGTGTTCGGCCGATGGACCGACCCCGGCGACGCGCTGGCCGAGACAGACACCGAGATCGGCGAGATCGTGCGCAACCAGCGCCGACTGCTCGCCGAGGTTGGCGACGCGGTGGAGGCGAACCGCCGACGCCCGGCGGCGTCCTTCGCCGAGGCTTCGATCTTCCGCGAGTTCGCTGCGGACGCGGTTTCGGCCACGGCCCCCGACCTGATGGTGTACGACGGCGAACTCGGCGACATGCCGGTGCTGGCCGTGATCCCGGACGAGAGTGCCGCAGGAATCATCGAACCGCTGGGGATGGACGACGCGTCGGCCACCCGCGCCATCAACTTCTTCGAGCGCGTGCGCGTGCGGTACCTCGAGGTGTCGTCCGACGCGCGCCTGATCCACACGCCCCCGGGAACGGAACACAACTACCCCTACCAGACGCCAGAATTCGTGGTCGGAGTCGTGCGTGATCTGCTGGCGGAGCTCTCGGCGGGATGAATCGCCGCCGCTTCGTCCAGGTCTCGGCAACCTTCGCTGCGGGCGCCATCGTGCCGTCCTGCCGCGCTGCGGAGACTTCTCCCATCTACTTCGAAGTGCACGGCCGCGACGACGGGGTACCGCTCTTCCTGGGCTTTCCGCTGATGGCGTCCTACGGCGAGATCTTCGGCCCGGAGCCGGGCGCCGCCGTAAAGGACGGCTTCCTGGACATGCTGACCGATCGCTATCGCGTCCTGCTGGTGGACTACCCGAACGTGGGCAGGACCCGGGTCCCGTCCCCCGGCGAAATGACGCCCGACCGGGTGTATTCCGACCTCCTTGCCGTCGCGGATGCCGCCGGCTTCGACCGCTTCGCGTATTGCGGCCACCTCTGGGGCGCGATCAACGGGCTCATGCTGGCGTCGCGGTCGGATCGGGTCTCGGCGTTGATCTGCGGCACTTGGCCTCCGCTGGGCGCGCCATACCCGGACATGCTGCGGGGCGTCGAGATGCAGCTTGCGGAGCCCCCACCGCACGCCATGGTCATTCTCCGCAACCCGGAGCAGTACGCGCAGTGGCGCACCTTCTACCGTGGCATGCAGGACTGGCCGGAGGAGGACGTCGCGGCGGCGATTACCTGTCCCCGCCTGGCCCTGATCGGCTCAAGCGCCGAAAGCGCCGTGGCGGAAATCCCGCTGCGCCTGGTGGAACGGCTCCGGCAGGCTCGGCCGGCACTCGAGGCGATGGGTTGGATGGTGCGCGAGATTCCCGGAGCGGATACGGCCGCCATCCTGAATCCGGCGGTCATGGTGCCCGAGATTCGAGGCTTTCTCGAGGACGTCCAATGAAGGTCAACATGCACGAGGCGAAGTCGCAGCTGTCGCGTCTGGCGAGACGGGCGTGGCAAGGAGAGGACGTCGTGATCTGCAAGTCGGGACAGCCGTGGCTGAGACTGATTCCGTATCGGGAGCGACTGGAACACCGGCAGCCGGGTGGGCTGGAGGGCCAGATCCGCATGGGACCCGACTTTGACGCGGACGATGAAGAGATCGTTGAGGCCTTCGAAAACTACACGCTCTTCCCGGGCACCGACTGACGATGCGCCTTCTCCTGGACACGGATACGTTTCTGTGGTGGGTGTCGGATTGGGGTGAAATCGACGAGACCGCCCGGGATGCCATCGCCGATCCCGGAAACGAGGTCTTCGTGAGCGCGGTGTCGGGTTTGGAAATCGCGGTCAGGAAGGCCAAGGGTCGGCTCGTCGCGCCGGACAGCCTGAGCGCGGTGGTCGAGGCGAAGCAGTTCGAGCACCTTCCGCTGACCTTCGAGCACGTCGAGAGAGCCGCGGTTCTGCCGATGCATCATCGTGACCCGTTCGACCGGATGCTGATTGCGCAGGCGCAAGCCGAAGGGCTTGTCCTCGTGACAAGGGACGAGCGCATGCGTCTGTATGACGTCCTGACCATGGCGGTCTGACGGGCGCGCGGTCCTCCCGGCTCATCGACGACTCCCTCCGGCGGGGGACACCGGGCCCGGTCGCGTCGCTGTCGGTGGTGTCCGCCTTACACCAGCACTTGCCTGTCCTGCTGCACGGTGCGGCCGTCGACGGAGATGGTCGGCTCCCACATGAGCAGGTCGTAGTGCGTGGGGGCGACGATCTCCCCTCCCAGGGTGTGGCTGGTGCCGATGCCGATGTGGATCGTGCCCATCACGCCCTCGTCCTCCAGCATCTCCCCGGTGAGGCGCGCGTTCGGGTTCAGGCCCACGCCCAGCTCCGCGACGTTGAAGCAGTGCCGGTCGCCGAACGACTCCAGGTGCTCGCGCAGGAAGTCGGCCTGCGCGCCGCCGGTCATCTTCACGATGTATCCCTCGCGCACCGAGCAGACGATGGGCTCTTTCAGGATGCCGATGCCGAGATAGGGCACGGAGGCGTCGGCGACGATCGTGCCCTCGGCGGAACCCGTGACCGGCACCACGTTGACCTCGATGTCGGGGACGGGCGCCAGTTGCCCGGGATCCGGGATGTTGGTCAGCACGTTGGCGACTCGGCCCTCGATGCCGAAGCGGAGGTCGGTCCCGCGCGGGGAGGTGAGGCGCACCGTCCGGCCCTCCGTGAACGCCGCGCCCAGACGGCGGCAGACGTGGGCCTGCGCCTCGAAGTCGGTCTCGAGCAGGGCGGGGCTGGTCATGATCGCGTCGGTGTACGCGGTCATCATGCACACCCGCGCCCCCGCTTCGAGGGCAGCCCGCATCGCGCGCGTGTGGGTGATGGATATGCGCACGGGGGAGAAGATCACGGCCGCCTCGGTCATGGCGCGCGCGACGGAAGGGGGCGGCTCCTGGCCGTCCTGGTCCCGAACCGGGATGACGCTGACGGTGACGGCCGCTCCGGCCTCGCGCGCGGCTCCGGCGACGGCATCCGCGTAGCGCCGCATGGTGGGGTCGGTTACCACCAGCACCGTCTCGCCCGGCTGGACGCGACCGTTCACGTGCACGAGCCGCCGCGCGCCGGGAGACAGGTCCACGCCCGTTTCAGCCACGTCGCCTCCCGAAGAACTCGTCGAATCGGCCATCGAAGATGATCGCGGTGTAGCCGTCGCCGGTACAGTTGGTCGCGGTGCGCAGCATGTCGGGGATGCCTCCGGAGAGGGCGATCCAGCTCGCGATGAACTCGCCCTGCGCCGGGCCCTCGAGCCCCAGAATGCTGGCGAAGAGGGTCGCGCTCCAGAGCGCCGTGCCCATCCCGGCCGGCAGCCCCGGGGCGGCGATGGTGAAGAGCACGACGGCCGGCCACGCGGCCAGCATCATCATCCAACTGAGTTCCAGGCCGAATACGTGGCTCACGACGAAGGGCCCGTAGGCGAGGTAGGCGAGCGCGCTGGCGTCGAGGTTCACGACCGCGCCGAAGGGCAGCACGAAGTCGGCCACTTCGTCGCGCACGCCGACCCGCTTGGCGTTGGCGAGGTTGACGGGAAGCGTCGCCAGCGACGAACACGTGCCCGCGGCGAACACGGCCGTGGGGACGTAATACCCGCTCAGGACCGGCCCCACGGGCCGGCGTCCGACCCGGCGCACGAGCACGAACGTGTAGAACGTCCACCAGACCAGCACGAGCGCGCCCGTGTAGGCCGTCATGGTGAGGTAGTGGGACAGCCCCAGCCTGGCCCCGAAGCGGACGCCCAGGGTGATGCCGAAGGCGAGGATGAGCGGCAGCATCACATAGGCGAGCCCGCTGCCCGCGCTTTCGATGGCGTCGGCGATGCGCTTGAGCACCCGGTACGTCGGGTCGTGCCGGGCGCCCCAGAGCCCCAGCAGGACGCCCGCGAGGATCGCCAGGAGCGGCCACGAGGCGCCTCCCGCTCCCAGGCTCTCGAGCATCGTGGCGGCTTCGGTCCACACGCCCCGGCCGCCCGTGGTCAGCGGAATGCGGAAGATGACCGCGGAAGTGACGAGCGCGATGAGCCCCGCGACGGTCGACGTGAACACGTACCAGAGAACCACCGCTCCCGCGAAGCGACCCGCCAGCCCGCGCCGCACCAGGGTGGCGATGGCCGGGCTCAGAGCCGCCAGTATCAGGAGCGGTACGATGGCGACGACCCACGCGATGAGCGTCGCGGTGGCGTCGGCGACGGGGGCGAGAGGGCCTGGGAGAAGACCCCCTGCCGCCAGACCCGCCAGCAGAGCCAGAAACGTCCACACATACGTGGGGATCCTGCGGGTTGCCGGCAGCCTTACCTCCTTCCGGTTTTTCGTTTGGCCGACTGCCAACCTTTCATTTGGACGGGCATCAACCTTTCGTTTGGACGAACCCGCTGGCCTTGCCTTCGGGCGGAGCGCATACAGTGATGTCATCGCCCTGCGCATGGGGACCAGGGTGACCGGACAACCGGGCTGGATGGCGCTCAACTTTCGTTTGGACGGACACCAACCTTTCATTCGGACGTTGATCGGCCTTTCGATTGGTCGACATTTCGCATTCCGTGATCCACAACGTCAGCGGTCCCATACTCACCCGCACCGCGCCGCGACCGCCTCGATTGCCGCGTCGATCTCGGCGCGGGTGTTGAAGAAGTGAATCGACAGCCGGAAATCGCGCGGCTGCCGTACCGGCGACGCGAGGATCCCGTCGTCTTCGCGCAGGTCGTTGTAGAGCTGCGTGGCGTCGCACCCTTCCGGCAGTTCGAGCACGAACACGCCCGACCGGTCCGGCCGCGTCCGCGGGGACGAAACGCCCAGCCCGTCCGCGCCATCGACCGCCTCGATCGCGTGCTCGACCAGCGACTGGATCCGCTCCTCGACCCGCGCCAGGCCGATGTCCTCCATCCACTCCACAGCGCGCGCGAAGCCGGCGAAGTCCGCGAGGGCGCGGGTGCCGAATTCGTAGCGGGCGGCGCTCGGAAGCAGGGTGTAGGCACCTTCGTAGTCCATGGTCGCGTGGCTGTGGGAGCCGGCCCAACTGAGCTGGACATCGTCGAGCAGCTCCCGGCGCACGAAGAGCGCGCCCGTGCCCTTCGGTCCCAGCAGCCACTTGTGGCCGCACGTCGAATAGCAGTCGCAGCCCAGTGCGCGGAAGTCGGTGGGGACGCAGCCGGGGCCCTGCGCGCCGTCGAGGTGGTAGCGGATGCCGCGCGAGTGGAGCAGCGCGCCCAGTTCGGCGGATTCGGCGGTACGCAACGTCCGTCCGTTGTTCCGGGACACATGGCTGATGCTCACCATGCGCGTACGGTCCGACAGCTGGCCGCGGACCTCGTCGAGGAGTTCCGTCGCCGTGCTCAGGTCGATCTCACGGATCACGATCCCGAATCTGTCCCGCAGGACGTACCATGGGATTACGTTCGCGGGGTGCTCCGTGTTGGAGATCACGACCTCGTCGCCCGGCATCCAGTTGAGGCTCCATGCGACGATGGAGATTCCCTCCGAGGTGCTGTGGGTGAGCGCGACCTCGTCGGCTTCGGCACCGAACACGCGCCCGAGTTGCGCCCGCAGGTCGGGTTCGATGCGGCCCATGTCGGTCGCGATGCGGGGCTCGGCAGGGCTTTCGTTCTGGAAGGCGAGGCGTTCCCGGACGTGGTCGATGACCGCCTCGGGCGAGGGGCCGATCCCCCCGGTCTGGAAGTAAAGGCTGCCGGTCGAGGCGGGGATTTCGGCGCGGGCGCGGGCTACCCAGGCCTCCTGGGGTGTCGTGAGGCCGGGCGGTCGCAAAGCCGCTTCCGCCTCCGGGCCGGTTGTGTGCTCAGCGCCCGCGCCATCCCTCCCGCCGAGCCAGGCGAGCCGCCCAACCGGCACCACCGGGGCCAGCGCCAGCGCCCCCGCAGATCGGCGAAGAAAGCTGCGTCGGGGGATCGCCTCGGGCCTGAATCCCGGTAGAGAGTCTTCTGAAGCCATTCGTCTCAGCGAATTCCCGGCGGCAGTCTCTTCACCTCGATGACCGGAACATCGTACTCATCCCTCTCGATGAAGGCGACGAGGCCGTCGGGGCCGAATTCGTCCGGCATCCGCATCCGCCAGTCGAGCGTGCCCAGATAGCGGCCACCCGGTGTAAGCACGTCGATCGGACCGAGGTCTACGTCTGGTTCCTCTCCGCGTCGTTGAACCCACAGATTGCCTTCCCAGGTGGTGCGCAACGCGTGCAGCACCGGCACTTCCGGAAAGAACTGCATCTCTTCTATCGCTTGCACCTGGCCCGCGCGAAATCCTGCCAGCATCGCCCGAGCGGTCGGAGGGACGTTGCCAAGCCCCGGATCGTCGTCCGAGGTCAATTCCGCCAACTGGCGGTCAATCTCCGCCCGCCTCAGCCGACCGGTGACCGGCTGCGGGACGATTGGGCGGCGCAGGATCCGCAACATCTGGCCGGACGGCCCAGTCACCTTGATCGCATACGTGGAAGAATCCGAAAACGCGATCCCGCCCCCCGGCAGCGCGTCAAAAACGAGAGGCGGCACGAATCCCCATACAGGGCCGCTCGCCACCTCGGACAAACTCCCGAATCTCGCTTCGGTTCCCGGCGGAGCCCATGCTTCCACGAACGGCTCGACTCGCGCCTCCTCCGACGACAGGTCGGTGCGCATGATCTTGCGAATGCCGTCCGAGAAGATCGCTGCGCCCTCGCGGGTGGGGCGAGCTCCGTACGATTCAGACCTTGTCCAATAGACGACGTCTTGCAGGAAATCGAGGTCCGGTCTGTCGAACGCCATCCGCACCATTCGCTCGAACGCGCCTTCGGGACCGAAGATATGGAAAGCCAGGCGTCTCACGTCCGTGACGACGATACGCCCGTCCGGCGGACGCGAGTGAATTCGCATCTTCCCATGGAAGTTGAACTTACGAGATTGGATGGGCGGATTCCAGCCGTTTGACTCCCGCCGATTGCGGATCTAGCCGCGAGACCTTCTGCGGGCTTCCAGCGCCTTCCGAAGCTGTCCTTCGTCGGCCTTCTGATAGCACTGAAGCACCGTCTTGGCCGTCTTCCAACCCCCCAGCTCACACAGCACCTTGAGCGGCTGATCCATCAGGTCGCTGGCGAACTTCCGCCGAAGCGAGTGCCAGCCCCTTCCCGGCTTGGGCTCCAGCCCCGCCAGCCTCTCGGCTCTGACCCACCACCCTTGCGCCAGCGCGGATCCCATGCACTTCGA
>VYDD01000012.1:0-6504 GCA_009843625.1 Gammaproteobacteria bacterium
AAGTCGAGCCCGAACCGCTCACGCTGGACAAGCTGTTTGAAATCTACGGTGAGGAGGTGACGCCGACGAAGGCGGAGGCGTCCCAGCGCTCCGACCGGGCCGCGACAAGGATGTTCCTCCGGTTCTTCGGACGGGACCGGAGTCCCGAGACGCTCTCCCAACGCGATTGGGATCGGTTCATCCGGGCGCGGAGGTCGGGTAGGGTCGGCCCCAGCGGAAGGCCGGTGTCCGACCGGACCATCGAGCACGACCTGAAGTTCCTGATCGCCGTGCTCAACTGGGCGTCCAAGTCCCGGGACGAGCGGGGCAAGCTCCTGCTCGCGTCGAATCCGCTGAGGGGTCTCAGGACGCCAACGGAGAAGAACCCTACGCGGGTGGTGTTGTCCGAGGAGGAGTACCAGGCGCTTCTTGGGGTGTCCCAAGAGGTGGACTGGCGCTTCCGCGTCGCGCTCGTGCTCGCTCACGAGACGGGACACCGGATCGGGGCCATCCGTCAACTCCGGTTCTCGGACATCGACTTCGAGGGCGGTGTGGTGCGGTGGCGCGCGGAGCACGAGAAGACCGGCTTCGAGCACCGGACGCCGGTGACGGCGGAAGCGCTGGCCGTTCTTGAGGAGGCGCGGGAGAGGAGTTCCGGGCATGACGACGCTCCGGTGCTGCCCGCGCCGACGGATGGCTCCAAGAGCGCAGGGCGGTCCTTGGTGCGAGCTTGGTGGTACAAAGCCCAGACGCTGGCGGGGCTCGAACCGAGGCGCGGGAGAGGCTGGCATTCGTTGAGGCGGAAGTTTGCTTCCGACCTGATGGATCAGCCGCTCAAGGTGCTCTGCGAGTTGGGAGGCTGGAAGACTGCCAAGACGGTGCTTGAGTGCTACCAGCGAGCCGACGAGGGACAGCTTCGGAAGGCACTGGACGCCCGCCGGAGATCTCGAAGCTGAGGCTCACGAATCGGCGGGAGTCAAACAGCGAGAATTGAGCGCACCAATCCCGTAAGCTCAAGGAATCAAGGAAGATCCGATCTTGAACGACACCGCCGTTACGTCAGGGTTTTGGGGAGCGAGCGTGGTCTCCCGTGGGATCGCGGCATGTTTCTGTCGCACGCCTCAGCGGCGAGTGCCCTTCTTGACACCCTCCGAGCGCCACCTCCTTTACTGATAACGAGAACGCGTTATCATTACGGCCCGGGCACGCACCCCCTGTCGACCCCTTGCCAAAGGAGATTCAACCAATGCCGACGTCCAGACGCTCTACCGCCCTCTCCCTCCTCCTCGGGATGATCCTCGCCGGCGTTCCGGCAGCGCTCCGCGCCGACTCGTCACCTGTCGCCGTCACGGAAGGGTCCATGCAGGAGGCCGGGACCGTCCGCGGGACCGTGCGGGCCGCCGACTCCGGCGATCCGATACTGGCGGCGAGCGTGCGGGTCGAGCCGACGAACCGGGGAGCGTCGACGGATGCCGACGGGCGCTTCACGATCTACGGCGTTCCGGAGGGAGCCCGGACCCTGGTGGTTTCCGCTCTCGGATATGAGTCGTCCACGATGCCCGTCACCGTCGGTGCCGGTGTCGCGGAGATCGAGATCCAGCTCGAAGTGGATCCGCTCGGTGTGGATGGACTGACCGTGAGCGCGGCCCGCTCCAGTGTGGCCACGAAAGCCGAAACCGAGATCCTCGCGACGCCCCAGGCGATCAGCCTCGTGCCCGGGGCCGTCATCGAGCAGCAGGCCGCGGTCAGCCTCGACGACGTCATCAAGAACGTGAGCGGCCTCATCCAGGCGAGCTCGATCAATGGGGAGTACGCAACCTTCGCCGCGCGCGGATTCTATTCGAACAGCAACGGCAACTTCCGCCGCAACGGCGTTCAGGTCTCGAAGTTCGGCGAGCTCCTCGACGCGAATACCGATCGGGTCGAGGTCCTGAAGGGGCCGGCGACCGTCCTCTACGGCCAGCTCGATCCGGGCGGGGTGATCAACCTGCGGACCAAGCAGCCGCTCGGGGCGGCGGGAACGGAAGTCCGGGTTGCAGGCGGGAGCTTTGGACGGGTCGATGGGCGCATCGACGCTACCGGACGTCTCTTCGGGCCCGTTCTCTACCGGGTCAACGCCCACCTCGAGAACCGGGACAGCTACCGGGACGAGGTCTTCTGGCGCACGCGCTTCATCTCGCCCGTGATCACCTGGCAGGCCGGTCCGGCCACGACGGTTACCGTGGAGACCGAGTTCAAGCGGGAGGAGGGACTCCTGGACGAGGGACTCTTCGCTCCCGCACCCACGCTGGCGAGCCTGGACGAGCAGCCCATCAACCGATTCCTCGGAGAGCCCGACGTACCGGCAAACCGTGCGCGAAGCGCCGTCCTGGCGAGGCTGGAGCAGGGGATCGGCGGGAGCTGGAGTACCCGCATCGCGACCAGTTGGTCGAAGAACGAGCGCAACGCGAATCGGGTCGATCTCCGCTCGCTCGGCGGCGACGGCCGAACGCTGGGCCGCCGCACCGACTTCCGCCAGCAGGAACTCGAGACCCTCTTCTGGGACGGCGGCCTGATCGGTGCGCTCCAGCTCGGCTCGACCTCGCATCGGCTCGCCTTCGGATTTGACGGATACTCCACCACCCGGCTCGAAGAGCGGCTTCGAGGTCCGGTGGATCCGATCGACATCTTCGACCCGCGCTACACCGGCGCCGCCGCGCCGTCACCCTTCGCAGTCGAGGACCAGTCGGTCGACATGATCGGCCTTTACGCCCAGAACCAGATCGCTCTCGGTGACGCGTTGGTTGTTCAGCTCGGCCTACGGTATACTACCTTCGATCAGCTCACCATCGATCAGGATGACGGAACGGAAGAGGAGTTCTCGGACGAGGAGTGGACTACGTCGGTGGGACTCGTCCACCGCGTGACGCCCGACGTTTCGCTGTACGGATCGATGAGCGAGGCGTTCGCGCCCACGCTCTCGGTCGACCGTGATGGAAACGCCTTCGATCCGAACTACGGCCGTCAGTTCGAGTTCGGGTTGAAAGCGGATCTCCTCGATCGCCGCCTCTCCACGACGGTCGCCATCTACCACCTGCGGCGCACCGGCATGATCAGCTTCGTCCGCCCCCCCGAGGGCGGCTTCTACCGGGTACAGAGCGGCGTCCAGCGAAGCCGCGGCTTCGAGGTGGATCTCCTGGGCCGGCTCACGGGATCGGTCAGCGCGATCGCGTCATACGGCTTCACGGACGGTGCCGTCCTGGAGGACGATGTCTACGCGACCGGGCACGGCCTCGGCGGCGCGCCGCGCCACCACGGAAGTCTCTGGCTCCGCGGGGGTCTCCGGAGCGGCTTCTACGCCGGGGCGGGTGTCTTCTTTCAGTCGGAGTGGAAGGCGTTCACCAGCTACGCTGACACCCGGATGTTGCGGGGGTATCACCGCTTCGAGGCGATGGCGGGCTACTCGCTGGCCAACGGCGTTCGGCTGCAGTTGAACGGTCGGAACCTGGGGGACAGGCGTTACTATCTGTCCGGCGGCGAGGGTACGGCGGTGGGGCTCCCGGCCCCGCCCAGGTCGTTCGAGTTGAACATGTCGTGGGGCGCTGGCGCGCTTCGTTGATGATCCGCGGCGCCGTCGTCCTGTGCACCGCGGCAGCGCTCGGCTGCGGTGTGGGCGACGGCGCGGGCGGCTCCTCGGTGGACGGAGCGTTCACCGAGGGGCTCCCGGTCCCGGCCGTACCCGAAATCGAGTTCGCCACCGGATTTACGGTGTCGGCCGGTCCCGGCTACCGGGTCGTGCACGCTTCGCCCGACCCGTCGGCGTTGGACGAGGGCTCCGCGCGCCTGTGGACGGACGATGTCGACCGGATGGTGCTCGTGGCGCGCGGCACCCGGCCCCGTCTGCCACCGGAGCTCGAGTCGGCTCCGCGCTTCGAGGTCCCGGTGGGGAGCGTCACCGTCAACCGGGATGCCGACGCGCTCCGGGTGAAGGTCCTGGGTCGACTCGACCGGCTTCGGGGAATCGGCGGGACCGGGATCTACGACCTGGACCTCCACCGGCTCGTCGAGAGCGGAGAGCTCGGCGCCGTGGGCAGCGCACTTCATCGGACCACGAATACCGAATTCCTCCTGACCGAGGGGATCGAGGCGGCGTTCTTTCGGGTCGCGAGCCTCGATCACGCCCGGCAGTACGACCGGCTTCGAGACATCGGGGTGCCGGCCGTGCCCATGTTCGCGTGGGCCGAGCGGGGCTACCTGGGGCGGGCGGAGTGGATCCGGTATCTGGGTCTCTTCCTCGGCGCCGAGGAAGAGGCGGATCGGCTGTTTCGTGACATCCGCGCTCGACGGGACTCGCTCGTTGCGCGAGTCGCCGGCGTCTCTCCTGTCCCGGCGATATGGGCCTTCCGCAGCGGGGACCGGTGGATGGTTCACCGGAATTCGCTGGAGTCCGAACTTCTGATCGACGCCGGTGCGGAGAACGTCTTCGTCGATGCCTCCGCCGGGGTGACGGAGGGGGAAGGGGGCTTCAGCGAAGGCGTCCCGATGACGGACGAGGAGTTCCTGATCTCCGCAAGCCGGGCGCAGTACTGGATCACGTGGGATCGTACGGACGAGCGATGGCCCTCGCGGGCATACCTCGAACAGATCCCGGCCTACCGCGAAGGCAGGGTGTATCATCACCGCGTCCGCGTCCGCCCCGAGCAGGGGGGCGACGACTGGTACGAAGGCGCTCAGGTCGATCCGACCTCGGTCCTCGCGGATCTGATCGCGCTCCTCCATCCCACGCGGCTCCCGGGCCACCGCTTCGAGTGGCTCGCGCCGCTGGAGCGCGAACGGTGAACCGGTCGCCCGAAGCGCCTGCGCCATGGGGTGCTTCGGGCGCGGACCTGCGGACGACGCTCCGCCCGCTGGCCTTTCTCCTCCTGGTGGGGGGCGTCGCGGGTGTGTTCGTTCTCGAGTTGATGATCGGTTCGGTCCGCATTCCACCGGATCAGGTGGTTCGCTACCTCGTCGGCGCCGAGGTTGAGGTGGCCGCCTGGCGGACCATCCTCTTCGAACTCCGAATCCCCCGGGCCATCACGGCGCTCGTCGCGGGAGCAGCCCTCGGCGCGGCCGGACTCCAGCTCCAGACGCTCTTCCGAAACCCCCTTGCCGGGCCGTGGGCACTCGGCCTTACCGCCGGCGCGCAATTCGGCGTTGCCGTCGTCGTGGCCACCGGAGCCGTGGTCGGCTCCGGGTTGCTCTCCCGGCTGGCCTTCCTCAGCGAACTCGGGATCGTGCTCGGAGCCTTTATCGGGGCGGGCGGAGTCATGGCGGTCATCGCGTCCGTCTCCCGGCGAGTGAGCACGATCACGCTCCTGGTGCTCGGGCTCATGTTGGGCTTCCTCGCTCAGGGGATGGTCAGCGTGGTCCTCCACTTCACAACCGAGACCCAGGGGCGCGTTTTCGCCTCGTGGAACGACGGCAGCTTCGCGGGCGTGTACTGGGACCACTTTCCCGTGCTGCTCCCGCTGGTAACGGTCGGGCTCGTGGGAGCGCTCCTCATGGTGAAGCCGCTCAACGCGCTCCTGCTTGGCGAGCGGTACGCGGGCACTCTGGGCCTGTCGGTGGAGCGGGCGCGGCTGTCGGCGCTCGCCGGGGCGGTGATCCTCGCGGCTCCGGTCACGGCGTACTGCGGCCCTGTGCTCTTCGTCGGGATGATCGTTCCGCACATGGCGCGCGGCCTGTTGAACACCTCGGACCACCGCATTCTGATGCCCGCCGCCATGCTCATGGGCTCGCTGCTGGGCCTTTCCGCCGATCTGGTGGTGCACCTGCCCTGGGAGCGGCACATCCTTCATCTGAACGCCGTGAACGCGCTGATCGGAGCGCCTGTCGTCATCGGCGTCGTCCTGCGCAATCGGCAGATGCGCAGCATGGCCGTCTAGGACGCCCGAATGCTCACGCTCGAACGACTGTCCATCGGCTACCGGAGCAGGCGCAACGAGACCGTCCTCGCCTCCGACATCTCGCTCGAACTGCGCGAGGGAGAGATGGTGTGCCTGCTCGGGCCCAACGGAGCCGGCAAGTCCACACTGATGCGGACGGTTGCCGGGATGCAGCCTGCCCTCGCCGGCCGGGTGCTGGTGGACGGGGACGACATCCATTCGATGCCGGCCCGGGAGCGGGCCAGGCGACTCAGCGTCGTGCTCACCGAGAGGGTGGAGGCGGGCCTGCTCACCGCGTATGCCCTCGTCGGGCTCGGCCGCTACCCGCACATCAACTGGTCCGGAAAGCTCTCCGATCGTGACCACGAAGTCATCAGGAAGTGCATTGAGCGGGTCGGGGCGGAGCATTTGGCGCATCGATACGTGGGCGACTTGAGCGATGGAGAGCGGCAGCGGGTCATGATGGCTCGCGCCCTCGCTCAGGAGCCGCGGCTGATGGTCCTGGATGAAATCACTGCGTTCCTGGACCTCCCGCGCCGGGTCGACGCGATGCGCCTTCTCCGGCGTGTCGTACGCGATACCAGCCGCGCCGTTCTGCTGTCCACGCACGACCTGGAAC
>VYDD01000012.1:6514-7841 GCA_009843625.1 Gammaproteobacteria bacterium
GTCTGGCTCCTTCCGATGGGCGGCCCGTTGGCAACCGGAGCGCCGGAGGACCTCGTGCTCAGCGGAGCATTCGAGGCGGCCTTCGCCAGCGAGGGAGTCGACTTCGATCGTGCGCGAGGCGAATTCCAGGTGCACCGGCATTTCGTGGGCGAGGTGGAACTCGTCGGGGACGGGCTGGCCCGCTACTGGACGGCACGGACGCTGGAGCGAGAGGGCGTGCACGTCTGGGAGGGGGAGGGGCGAGCGCCGCCGATTCGTGTGGTCGTGCCCGTTGGAGAGGGCGGCGAATGGCGTGTATCCGGCGGCGGCGCTCCCGTCCGCCACCCGCGTCTCTACGACCTTGCGCAGGGCCTCCGCGCACGGTTTCAGTCCTTGGCCAGGGAAGCCAGCGAAGCGTCGCGGTGAGGGAGTGGAAGCGGAGGTCGGCGATGGTTGGGTTGATGGTGATCAGCAGGAGTCGGCGGCTGCCGTCCTCATTGTAGCGGACCACCTCGATGTCGCCGATGGCGGTGCCGATGCGTCCGGCGTCCGTGTAGCGGTATCCGAGGTCCAGCAGCCCATCGTCGCCCAATGGGACGGTCAGGCCAGCAGCAAGCATCCACGCGAAACCGTGGCCCGTGCTCGGGGGAAGAGACGTGTAGGGCACCTCGCCGTTGGAGCCCCTGCGGAGATGGCCGGAGGGATCGACGGGGTCGGGGAACCGCTGGAAGTAGTCGGTGAGGTGGTAACGGTTCGCGCCCAGTCCCGCGCCCACCCAGGAGCGCAGCGCGCTCAGCGTCCCGAACTCGTAGAACCCCGACAGCAGTAGTCGGCGGGCCTTCACGCGTGCCTCGGTCGGCTGCACCGGCCCGCCCGGCGTGTAATTCGATTGGCCCTCGTATGCGAATTGGCCCGTGGCCCCCAGTTCAACCTGGGCGCGAATCGCCCCGAACCGGTACCCCGCCGCGAGGCCGTACTCCAGCCCCGACCCGACCGTACCCACGTCGAACTGGTCGGCACCATAGAGGGCCGCTTCTCCCGCGTCGTCGCCGTCGACGAAGCGGACGTCGGCCGGGAAAACGGCGGTGATGCCGACGGTGAGGGAGATCCCGCCGGGACCGGTGGGTGCCTGGCCGGCAATGGTGGGTGGCGCGGCGGCGAAGAGGCAGCCCAGCCCGAGGAGGAGACCGGGCAGGGCCGCGATGCGGTGGCGGTTGTCGATGTGCGTCATGAGGGTCACTTGAAACGGGAGGCGCCGAGAAGGGGCCAGGGAAGGGACGACGATTCATGGCGGAGTTCAAGGGCCGCGGGGCGCTGGGCCCCTCCCCGCGCCCTGGCTCCCTTGCAC
>VYDD01000207.1 GCA_009843625.1 Gammaproteobacteria bacterium
TCCCTGGAGAGCAGCTCGGAGCGGGAAGCTCGCTGCGGCCGGACGCCGAGGCAGCGGGCGCGAGCCGGGACTTGAGCCCCGGTGAGCCGGCGGAGGGGTCGCTGTCCTCCGCCAGTAGCCCCGAAAGCGAAGGGGCACCTGAGCCGCACGCTACGCGGCGAGGGGAAAAGGGACCAGGGCCGGTCGGCCGTACGCGGCCGGGATTCAAGCGGCGGAGCTGGTGCCGGCAGCGAGAAGAGGGCCCCCGAGTTCGGCGTACCGAACCGGGGGCCGCTTCGTTTAACGCTTCCCGCGCTTAACGCGCCGGCGAGCGTGACCCGCCGTCCCTGCCGTGCCCTGCCGAGCCTTCAGTCCGCGGGCGGCGCCCCCTCGAAGAAGTCGAAGTAGCGCTCCTTCGTCTCGCGCTGCTCCTCCAGCCACTCCTCGAAGCCCGAGGCCACCGCGCCCCCCGACTCGATCTGTTCGGTGGCGGCGCGCACCGCGAGGGCGTGCACGTATTCGTTTCTGGGATTCCCCGAGTGCCCGCGGACCCACTCCCAAGTGACTTCGTGGGATTCGGCCAGACCGAGCGCCCGCTGCCAGAGCTCGACGTTCTCGACCGCGCCCCGCTTGCGCTTCCATCCGCGGGCGCGCCAGCCGCGAACCCACTCGTTCATGCCGCGCACCAGGTACTGGCTGTCGGAGACGAAGCGGATTCTGCTGGGCCGCCGGATCGCGCCGAGCCCCGCAATGGCGCTCATCAGCGCCATGCGGTTGTTGGTCGTGTCGGCCTCGGAGAGCCAGAAATCCTTGCGAACCCATGCGTCGCCTCGCCAGAACTCGAGCAGTCCGGCGGCTCCCCCGGGCCGCTGCCGGTCCTTGAACTGGTTCCCGAGGCAGGATTCGTCGGCGTGGATATGGACCATGCCCGCAATCTAACGGAAGGAGCTTATGCCGTTGACTAGCGGCCAAGGCACGATTCTACACGCTTGCGGCGGTCGCCGCTCTGGTTGCTCCGCGCGCCCCGGCGGAAGCCCCGGCCGGGTTCGGGCCATAGGCCCTTTGGAGTATGTTGTGCGCCGCATTCACGTCGCGGTCCTGCTCGTGGCCGCACTGCTTGCACCGGTACACGCGCACGGACAGGTCGATGCGCTCCCGTGGTCGGTGCCCGCAAGCCGAGCAGTCCTGGGAAGTGTGGCGGGGATCGACCTTCACAAGCCGGCCACCGGCACTCTCAGCCTTGTAGCTCAGCATCCAGACGAGTCGATTCCACTGCTGCTCGGCGATGCGCCGGGCGAGCTTCGGGTTGCGCATCATGTTCCGGGTTTCGAGGTCTTCGACGGCGAGCCATGCGCCATGCTCGCACACGATCCGGGTTGTCAACTCATGGAGCGCGCCTTGCTCGCGCTCCCGGACCCGCTGCCACTCCCTGGCGAGCGTTCGCACCTTCTTGCGCCGGTTCCGGCTGCCCCGGTCGGCTCGGCTGACCTTACGCTGCCTGCGCTTCAACTCGCTGCGGTCGACCTTCACACCGGGGAACCGCTCGCCGGTTGTCAACGCAACCCGAGCATTGATTCCGAGATCGAGGCCGATGGCGGGACGGGTGTCGGGCTTGGCATCGTGGGGGGTCTCGCAGACGAATTGGATGTTGACGCGCCGGGCCGTCTTGACGATGCGAAGGAGCTTCACGGTGCCTTCCGGCATCCCACGGAACCGGATGCGCCCAATACCCTTGATTCCGACCCAACTCCACTCGCCGTTGCCGTGAATCTTCGGGCTTGGCATGGAAAAGCTGCGGACGCCGCGAGCCTGCTTGTAGCGCGGGAAGCCCGGCTTCTCACCCTCCTTCACACGCCGGAAGAATGCCTTGAATGCCTTGTCGAGCCGGGCAAGCACGCTGCGCTGGGCTCCGACCGGAAACCGCTGCCACGCATCGTCAGCGGATTGCCGGGTTTTCGTCAGCGCCTTGAACTGATCGTAGCGGCTGACGCTGGATCCGTCCCGCTCATAAGCCTGCCGACGCTGATTGAGCGCGACGTTCCAGAGCCACGTCAACTGCCCGAGAAACGCCGCCAGATTCGCGTGTCCGCTCTTCGACAGGTAAGCCCGGAACGTCCGTGTCCGAACGATGGTATCCGGCACAGAGGCCATGAAGCTGCTCCAGACAGCGGAATGGTAAGCGCCGGATCGGGTCCGCCAGACCCGTTCCAACGTTCTCTTCTTCCTACACCGAATAAAACCCGAAGTTTCGCCCGGTCAACGGTACAAGTCCCTAACGGAACGCCCCGGGATGGTGCCATCCGCGGCCCTGTCTGGCTACCCGCCGCGTCCCTCCCCTTGGAAGCCCGCTCGCGACTTCCTAGATTCCTGCCGACGCTCCTCCGCGCCAGCCGCGCAGCCGCCCCCCCCACCCATCCGCCGCCCTTGATCCGGACCACGAAGCGCGCCGAAGCCTGCCTGCTCCTGGAAGATGGCCGGCGCTTCGACGGGTTCTTCCTGGGGAGGCGCGGCGAGGCCCTCGGCGAGGTCGTCTTCAACACGGCGATGACAGGCTATCAGGAAATCCTCACCGACCCGTCCTACACGGGGCAACTGGTGACGATGACCTACCCGCTCATCGGCAACTACGGGGTCAACGACGCCGACCAGGAATCGGCGCGTCCGGCCGCCGCCGGCTTCGTGGTGCGCGAGGTCGCGCGCGCGCACAGCTCGTGGCGGGCGAGCGCCGGGCTCGAGGACTACCTGATCCGGCACGGCGTGGTCGGAATCCAGTCGGTGGACACGCGCGCGGTAACGCGACACATCCGCGCGGCGGGGGCCATGCGGGCCGCCATCGCCGACGCCGACACCGACGAGAGGGCGCTGCTCGAGCGCATCCGCGCCCATCCGCGCATGGAGGGACTCGACCTGGCCGGCGGGGTCTCGACGCGGGAGCGCTACGTGGTGGAGCCGGCGGGCACGGCGCGCTTCCGGGTCTTCGCCTACGACCTGGGGGTGAAGGCCAACTCGCCGCGGCTCCTGTCCGAGCGCGGCTGCCAGGTGACCGTCGTCCCCGCGGATACGCCGGCCGAGGAGATCGCGCGCGAACGGCCGGACGGGCTCTTCGTGTCGAACGGCCCGGGCGACCCCGCCGCGGTGGAGATGGCCATCGGGACCATCCGCCGCTGCGCGCACGACGGCGTGCCGGTGTTCGGGATCTGCCTCGGGCACCAGCTCATCGCGCGCGCTTTCGGAGCGGAGACCTTCAAGCTGCCGTTCGGGCATCACGGCGCCAACCACCCGGTGCGCAACCTGGACCTGGGCACGGTGGAGATCACCTCGCAGAACCACGGCTTCGCGGTCAGGGGCGGAGACGGGGACACGATCCCGGGAGCACCGGAACTGCGCCTCACCCACCTCAACCTCTATGACGGCACCGTGGAAGGGATGGCCCACCGCTCCCTCCCGGTCTTCTGCGTGCAGTACCATCCCGAGGCGGCGCCCGGCCCGCACGACAGCCGCTACCTGTTCGATGACTTCGTCTCGCTGATGGAGGCGGCCGGCTAGACGGAGGGGCGCGCGCCGCCTTGCCTTGACGCCCCCCCGGATTGCCCCTACCCTAACCCTTGCTCGCGCGTCGGTTTGGCCGATTCGTTGTAAGACAAAAACACGAAATCGTGCGACATTTTCGTAGAAGGGGTGCCGATCCCCGGCGAATGTCGCCTTCCAATCAGCGACTGATTCCCCACAGGTTTCGCATGACCAAAGCCGATCTCGTCCAGCAGGTGGCGGACGCCATTGGACCCGGGGTTACAAGGAAGGACTGCGCTCTGGTGGTGGATGGCTTCCTGAACGCCATCAAGCAGGCCGTGGCGAGCGGTGAGAACATCGAGATCAGGGGCTTTGGCACCTTCAAGGTACGCCGGCGCAAGGCACGGATGGCGCGCAATCCCCGGACGGGAGATCCCGTGCGCGTGCCCGCCCGCGCGGTCCCCGTCTTCAAGCCGTCCAGGCTGCTCCGCTCCCAGGTCGTTCGTCTGGACGATACGGGCGGCTGAGCCCGGGCACCATTTCCGTGCGGGTCCAGGCGCGCTTCTTCGCCGCGTATCGCGAGCTGACCGGCGCCTCGGGGGCCGAGGTGGACCTCCCCGAGGGAGCCACGGTAGCCGACCTCATCGACACCCTGCGCGAGCGGGGACCGTCGTTCGGCGTGCTTCCGCCCAGGCCGGCGGTCGCGGTCAACCTCGAGTACGCGCCTCTGGAAACGGAACTCAACGACGGAGACGAGGTGGCCTTCATCCCGCCTGTGGCCGGGGGTTAGAGGCACGCCATGCCCTACGCGGAGATCACCGCCGACCCGCTCGACCCGGCGCGTCTGCTGGCGCGCGTGGGCTCGCCCGAAGACGGCGCCGTGCTCCTGTTCCTGGGGACGGTGCGCAACCACGCCGACGGGCGCTCGGTCTCCGGAATGCAGTACGAGGGCTACCAGGAGATGGCGCTCGAGGTGCTGCGCCGCATCGCGGAAGAGGCGAGCGAGCGCTTCTCCACCCCCAACCTGGCGGTAACGCATCGCCTGGGAGCGCTCGAGATCGGCGAGGTGAGCGTGGTGGTCGCGGTGTCGAGCCCGCACCGTGCAGAGGCCTACGGCGCGTCGCGCTACGTGATGGAAGAGATCAAGCGGCGGCTTCCGGTGTGGAAAAAGGAGTTTTACGTTGAGGGAGCCGCCGAGTGGGTGAGGGGTACGGTTCCACCTGCCGATGGAAGTCCGGCTCCGCACTCCGGCGCCGGCGACCCGTGACCGTCCGCCGCGGACCAGGGAGCGTCCGATGATGCCTGACACCAAGCCGGCTTCTTCGAAGGTGCGGAGTCTTCCGGACGCCGCCGCCTCGCGCTCGATGGTCGACTCCTTCGGGCGCCGCATCGAGTACCTGCGCATTTCGGTCACCGACAAGTGCAACCTGCGCTGCGTCTACTGCATGCCCGTGGAGGGGCTGCCGTGGCTCAAGCGCGACGAGATCCTCGACTACGAGGAGATCGCGCGCGTGGTGCGGACGATGGCGAAGATGGGGCTCAGGCGGCTGCGCATCACCGGGGGCGAGCCGCTGGTGCGGCGCGACCTCTCCTCCCTGATCCGCATGCTTTCCGCCATCGACGGGATCGAGAACATCGCCCTGTCCACCAACGCGGTGCTGCTCGAGGACCAGGCGGAGGAGCTGAAGGCGGCGGGCGTCGACCGGGTCAACATCTCGCTCGACTCGCTGCGCGCGGACCGCGCCGACACCATCGCCCGGCGTCCCGGCACCCTCGACAAGGTGCTGCGCGGGCTGGCGGCGGCCGAGGCGGTGGGCTTCGAGCCGATCAAGATCAACGTCGTGCTGATGCGCGACTCCAACGACGACGAGATCGCCGACTTCGCGGCCATCACCCGGGAGCGCCCCTGGCACATCCGCTTCATCGAGATCATGCCGACCGGCTCAAACACCGACCTTTCGGCCGACAACTTCATCTCGTGCAACGAAGCGCTGGAGCGGGTGCGGCAACTGGGCGACCTCAGGCCCGTGCAGGGTCCGCTGGGCAACGGCCCCGCGACCTACTACCGCTTCGACGGCGCGCCCGGCACCATCGGGGTCATCACCCCCATGAGCCACAACTTCTGCGACCGCTGCAACCGCATGCGGCTCACCGCGGACGGCCAGTTGCGCCCGTGCCTGTTCGGCTCCATCCAGACCGACCTGCGGAGCCCGCTGCGCCAGGGCGAGGACATCCGTCCGCTCGTCGAGGAGACCCTGCGCATCAAACCCGAGCGCCACTGGCTGGTGCAGGGGAGCACCGAGGGCTCCGGCGGGCTCATCGCCCTGAGTCAGACCGGCGGGTAGTGGCCGCAGGATCTTCCGGCGGCACCGGCTTCTCCGGTCACTGTAACTCACTGAGCATATCCGCTCGCTTGCTTACCCACATCCTTGCCCTGAGGAGGATTCCGAGAATTCCATGAGCGCACGAAAGATCACCGTGGTTGGCGCGGGCCATGTGGGCGAAAGCTGCGCCCAGCGGCTGGCGGAGAAGGAGCTGGCGGAGGAAGTCGTCCTCATCGACATCATCGACGGCATCCCCCAGGGGAAGGCGCTGGACCAGTGGGAGAGCGCGCCCATCGAGGGGTTCGACACGCGCGTAGTCGGGGCGAACGATTACGAGCCGGCGGCCGGGTCGGACATCTTCATCGTCACCGCCGGCATCGCGCGCAAGCCGGGCATGTCGCGCGACGATCTGCTGAACACGAACGCGCGCATCGTGAGTTCGGTGTCGTCGGAGATCGCGCGGGTTGCGCCCGACTCGATCATCATGATGGTCTCGAACCCGCTCGACGTGATGGCGTACGTGGCGCTCGACACCACGGGATTCCCGCGCGAGCGCGTGATCGGGATGGCGGGGGTGCTGGACACGGCCCGCTACCGCTCCTTCGTGGCGCTCGAGCTGGACGTGAGCGTGGAGGACATCCAGGCGCTGGTGCTGGGCGGGCACGGCGACACCATGGTGCCGCTGGTGAACTACACCTCGGTGAGCGGGATCCCGCTGACGGAGCTGCTGCCGCGCGAGCGCATCGACGCCCTCATCGAGCGGACGCGCAACGGCGGCGCCGAGATCGTCGGGTACCTGAAGACCGGGAGCGCCTACTACGCGCCGTCGGCGGCCGCGGTGCAGATGGCCGAGGCGATCGTGAAGAACAAGCGGCGCATCCTGCCGTGCGCGGCGTACCTCGAGGGCGAGTACGGCCACGAGGGCATCTTCCTCGGGGTGCCGTGCAAGCTGGGACGGGGCGGGCTGGTGGAGGTGGTGGAACTGACGCTCTCCGACGAGGAGCAGGCGATGCTCGACGGCAGCGCCGAGCACGTGCGTTCGACGATGGGGGCGCTCAGCTAGACACCGCGCGAGCCGGCACAGCGTCTCGCGTCTCGGCAGGATGTCTCGGGTGGCGGGCGCCGGGATGTGATTCCGGGACGCTCGCGGGCGTCTACGGGCGCGAGAACACCGCCATGTCGAGGTCTTCGGGATTGATCTCGACTTCGCTCATGCGCAGGATCTTCCACACCCGGCCCTGCCTGACGTGTACGCGGGCGCCGACGTAGGGGTAGCCCTCGTCGGTGCGCAGGTCCGTCCACCGGTTGTGGTCGACGCCGCCGGTTCCCCCGGTCTGGTAGGTGACCTCGACCGGCCAGGTGCGCCCGTCCTCGAAGTAGTAGTGCCAGACGTCGCTGCCGACCCCCTGGCCGAAGGTGACCATGACATCGTGGCGGTCCTGGGCGTCGCGCCCCTGGTAGGCGAGGTGCACGCCGGGATCGCGCAGCTTGAAGGGGAGCGCCATCCAGTAGTTGACGTCGCCGGAGACGTAGCGCACCTCGTCACGGTCGCGGTCGCCGGGTTCGAGCGGCTCGCCGTTGCGGAGGGCCCAGTCGGCGATCCCGTCCCAGCCCTGCTCGATGTAGTCGTTGCCCTCCCAGCGGTCGATGCGCGCCAGCTCGCCCATGTCGGTGCGCGCGATGGTAACGTAGCGCGGGCGGGCGCGGCGCATGCGGCCGGTCTCCGGGTCGTAGAGCTCGGTGGTGAAGGTGTAGCGGGCGCTGTGGAACCCGGAGTAGGTCTCCATCCCGCCCACCGATTCGATCCAGGCGTCCACGAGCGCCATCGCCTCCGGGTCGGCGGAGTCGGGGCCGGATCCGGCCTGGGCGGAGAGTTCGGCGCCCCCGGCGAGGGCGAGCGCCACGAGCAGCGTCAGCAGGCTTGAAGTCACACGCATCCCGGGCCTCCCCCGAAAATCCCTCAACAGGTGTTTACGATTCGGCAAACCATATCGTCGCCAAAATAATGCACCACGGG
>VYDD01000127.1:0-326 GCA_009843625.1 Gammaproteobacteria bacterium
GTGCCGCTCGCCCGCAGCGGCGCGTTCGGACTCGCGCTCACGGGCGACGCGTTCACCGTCGGCATGAGCGCCGAAGACGGCCAGCGCGAAGGCTCGGCCTCGCGCGCACGCGCACTTCTTGAAGCGTCATGGACGGCCGGAGGACTGAAGCTCGCCACGCAGGCCGGCGCGCGCTACGACGGCGGCGACGCCGACACGGGCGGCGGTGCCGAGACTGGAGCCTCGGTCGGCTACGCCGCCCACGGGCTCGACCTCGACCTCCGTGGAAGGCTCGGCCTCGGGTCCGGCCGGCACCGCGAATGGGGTGCCGCGCTTCGGCTCGCGTT
>VYDD01000127.1:336-44595 GCA_009843625.1 Gammaproteobacteria bacterium
GCTCGCGTTCGATCCCGGAACACGGGGCGAGGGGTTCCGGCTCGCGGTAAGCCCCCGGCACGGGCGCGACCAAAGCGGCGTCCACGGGCTCATGGACGGCGGAACGTTCCACGCAATGACGCCCGCCACGGGACGGGACTGGCGGCTCGACGCCGAAGCCGGCTACGGGCTCAAGAGCCCCGGCGCCGGAGGCGCGCTCGACAGCTACACCCGCCTGTCGGCGGATGGCCGGAACCGTTCTTGGTCGTTCGGCAGCCGGTACAGCGTAAGCCAGACGCTCCGGCTCGGCATCGAGGGATCGCGCAGCCAGCTGCCCGGCCAACACCCCAACATCGGACTCAGACTTGCACTCGACTTCACCTTCTGAACGGGGTCCGAAGGCCGATCGCGACACCCCATGACCGAAGAGGATGAACGCCGAGGCGATGCCTCCGGGTTGGGTCGGACAAACGGCGTGTTGTTGCTGCGGTGTTCCCGTCAATTGACGCCGGTAATCCAGCGATTCGGCAACGCGCCAACCCGATTCGGACCCCACAGCAGGAATGGCAGATCGTGCAGTCCTGATTAGACTTACGTGATTCCCTGCCGTGATTCAGGCCTCATGTGCTCCGCCCGTCCGGCGACACCGACGGCCAGTGCGCCCCGCCGTCATCCACCAGCCGCATCCCCGCACCGCCGTCCCGGTGGTGCATCCAGATGCCCAGGCCGTTCTCCCCCACCCCGCCGCGTCCGATCGGGTCGCGCCGCACCACGATGAACTCGCCGTCCGGCGTCCATGCGGGGGTGACCGCGCGCGAGTTCAGGTCGTGGAAGACCGCCCTCGCGTTCGACCCGTCCGCGTCCATGACCCACAGGTTGTCCTGACCCCCGCGGTCGGAGATGAAGGCGATGCTCCCCCCGTCCGGCGAGATGCGCGGGTGGTAGTTGATGGCCACCCCGCTGTCCTGGGTGAGCGACTCCGCCGCTCCGCCCTCCGCCGGCACCCGGTAGATGTGGCCCAGCAGGTCGAACACGACCCAGGAGCCGTCGGGCGCCAGGTCCACCGACATGCGCGTCCCCTCGGTGGTGGTGAAGTCGATCTCGCGGGTCTGGCCGCGGGGCAGGCGCACGTCCCAGCCGTCCTGTGCGGCTGCGGGGGGAGCCGAAGCCGCAAGCGAGCAGGCCAGCAGACCGGCGGCCGCCGCCGCGGCGGTGGGGAAACGTGTCGAAAAGAGAGGTCGACGCCCAACGGGCAGGGTGGTCGTGACGCGCATCCGGGGCCTCCTGGTCCAGCGGTGGGTAGACAATCGCCCAGGGGTCGATAGTGCCGCTCCGCGCGACTCCCGCGCAAGCGGATTCCGGCGGCGTCCAGGCAGGCGGCCGGCCCCGCAGGTGGGCGGGCGCGTCCCTCGGGACGGCGGTGCAGATCGCGCTTGACAAGCCCGCTTCTTCCCCCGCTATTGAAGCTTGTGTCGGTGCGTCCGATTCGGCGCCGGCGCCGCGCATGATTCGATGCGTTTTGTCAATCGAGGGGAGGCACGATGAGGATACTTGTCGCCGGAATGATGGTTCTCGGCGTGGCCATCGCAGGCAACGATTCCGGGATTTCATTGGCTGACGGACCCTGGGGCGCGGAGCCTGCGGCACCCGTCTCGCCCGCGCTCGCGGTGAACCCCACCGGCGCGCCGCATCCCGCCCCTGAAACCCTCACCACCCTGGTGCGCACCTATTGCGTGGTGTGCCACAACGACGTCCTCCTGACCGGCAACACCACCCTGCAGGCCTTCGAGGTGGAGAACGCGACCGCCAACGCCCAGACCGCCGAGCGCATGATCATGAAGCTGCGCGCCGGCATGATGCCGCCCCCGGGCTTCCCCCGGCCCGGCGGCGACTCCCTGCTGGCGCTGGTCGAGACGCTCGAGTCCACCCTCGACGAGGCCGCGGCGCGCAATCCCAACCCCGGCAGCCGCACCTTCCAGCGCCTCAACCGCGCCGAGTACGAGGCCTCCGTCGAGAGCCTGCTGGGGCTCACTGTCGACGCCGGCCTCTACCTGCCCCTCGACACCAAGAGCGCCAATTTCGACAACATCGCCGACGTCCAGCTGCTCTCGCCGACGCTCATGGACGCCTATCTGAACGCGGCTGCGGAGATCAGCCGGCTCGCGGTCGGCAACCTCGAAGTCCAGCCCAGCGAGACCACCTATTCCAAGTCCGGCTACTTCTCCCAGTGGGAGCGCATCGACGGGGCGCCCTTCGGCACCCGCGGAGGAATCTCCGCCCTGCACAACTTCCCCGCCGATGGCGAGTACAGCGTGAAGATGGCCTTCGACCACACGACCACGGGGGAGTTCTTCGGCAACGTCACCCAGGGCGAACAGATCGAAATCTCCATCGACGGAGAGCGCGTGGCGCTGCTCAACGTCGACCAGTTCATGCACGTCGCCGACCCCAACGGGGCGAACCAGGAGAGCCAGTCCTTCTTCGTCACCGCCGGGCCGCACGAAGTCTCGGCGGTCTTCCTCAAGCAGTTCGAGGGGCCGGTGCCCGACCTCATGTCGCGTCACGACTGGTCGCTGGCCGATCGCCGCATCGGCGCGGACGGGTACGGCATCACCGCCCTCCCGCACATCAAGGATCTGACCATTGCGGGCCCGTTCCAGGTGACCGGCGTGTCCGAGAACCCGGTTCGCCGCCACATCTTTACCTGCCGTCCCACCGCCCCCGGGGAAGCGGAGGCTTGCGCGCGCGACATCGTGACCCGTCTCGGCTCCGCCGCGTTCCGGCGCTCACTGACCGAACTCGACATCTCCGAACTCATGGAGTTCTACCGCCAGGGGGAGGACGCGGCCGGCTTCGAGACCGGTGTGCGGCTCGCCCTGCAGGCGATCCTGGCGAGCCCGGACTTCGTGTTCCGCTTCGAGCCGGTTGCGGGCAGCGCGCGCGACGGCAGCTATCGCATCAGCGAGCTGGCCCTGGCCAGCCGGCTCTCCTACTTCCTCTGGGGCACGCCTCCCGACGAGGAACTGGTGTCGCTGGCCGAGCGCGGCCGGCTCTCGGACAACCTGCGGGACCAGGTCGAGCGCATGATCGCCGACCCGCGTTCCGACGCGCTCGGCACCCGCTTCGCCAACCAGTGGCTGCGCCTCCAGGACCTGGATCTGGTGCATCCGGACCGCCTGATGTTCCCCGACTACCACCAGCAACTGGCCGATGCCATGACGAGGGAGACGGAACTCCTCTTCATGAACCTGGTGCGCGAGGACCGGAGCTTCCTCGAGCTCTACACGGCCGACTACACCTTCGTGAACGAACGGCTGGCGAAGCACTACGGGATCCCGGGGGTCGTGGGCGAGGAGTTCCAGCGCGTCGAGTACCCGGACGACCGCCGGGCCGGCATCTTCGGCCACGGCAGCGTCCTCACCCTCACTTCGGTGGCCAACCGCACCTCCCCGGTGTTACGCGGCAAGTGGGTGCTGGAGGTGGTTCTGGGCACGCCGCCACCGCCCCCTCCGCCGGGCGTTCCCGACCTGGAGGAGACCGAAGCCGTCGAGGGCACCACCATCCTGACGACGCGCGAGCGCATGGAGCGGCACCGGGCGAGCCCGGTTTGCAACGCCTGCCACCAGTTCATGGATCCGATCGGGCTGGCGCTCGACAACTTCGACGTGACCGGCAAGTGGCGCATCCGCGAGCACGGCATCCCGCTCGACACCCGCGGAACCTTCTACGACGGGAGCGATGTGACCAGCCCGCAGGAGCTGCGCGCGGTGCTGCTGGAGCGTCCGGAACCGCTGATCCGCCACTTCACCGCAAACCTGATGGCGTACGCGCTCGGTCGCCGAATGGAGTACTACGACCAACCCGAGATCCGCGAGATCGCGCGCAAGGCGGCGGTCGAAGGCAACCGCATGTCGGCCTTCATCCGCGGCGTGGTCGAGAGCGAGGCCTTCCAGATGAGGAGCGCCGCCACGGTGGAGGACGCACAGAGCGGCAGTTGATCCGTCCTATGGTGGGGTAGGTGCCGGTGGTGCGCCGGCACCCGCTTCACGCCGCGGATTCACCCTGCCGCTGGCCGAGTTCCGTCTCCAGCAGGAGCAGCGCCGACTTGTCGTCGCCCGCCAGGCGCAGCCGGCCGACGATGTCGGAGGCGACCTTCTCCTCCTGCACCTGCTCGTTGACGAACCACTGCAGCATCACCTGGGTGGGGTAGTCGGTTTCCTCCACGGCGAGGCGGTAGAGTTCGCCGATGAGCGCGGTCACCTTGCGTTCGTGGGCCAGCGCCGCCTGGAACACCTCCAGGGGCGAACCGAACTCCGAGGGCGGGGCGTCGATGCGGCCTAGATCGACCCGGCCCTCGCGGTCGTTCACGAAGTCGAAAATGCGCAGCGCGTGCTCCCGCTCCTCGTCCGACTGCATGCGCATCCAGTGGGCGAAGCCGGGGTATCCCGTCCGCTCGAAGTACGCGCTCATGGCGAGGTAGTAGTGGCTGGCGTAGAACTCCTGCGTGATCTGCTCGTTGAGCGCCGCCTGAACTCTGTCTCCAATCATCTGTTCCTGTGTCCCGTGGGTTGGTGAAGAAGGCCTGCTCCGCGCGTTCAGTACCCCAGAGCCCTTCCGCCGCGCCGGGGATCGGACCACGCCGTGAGCAGACCGTCCACGACGACGATCATCTGGACATCGCCGGAGAGGCCGCCCCGCTCCACTACGACGTGACCGAGCGCCTCCAGCCGCGAGACGGTCTCCGGCGAGAGCGCTCCCGCCTCGTAGAAGATCTGGTCCGGCAGATGCTGGTGATGGACCCGCGGCGCCAGAACGGCCTCGACCACATCCATCTCGAAGTCCACGACGTTTGAGATCGTCTGGAACACCGTGGTGATGATGGTCGCGCCACCCGGGGTGCCGGTGACCATTCGCAGCTCTCCGTCCGGCCCCAGGACGATGGTCGGCGACATGGAGGACAGCATCCGCTTCCCCGGCTCGATGGCGTTGTTCTCGCCCTGCACCAGGCCGAACTGGTTGGCGAAGCCGGGCCTGGCGGCGAGGTCGTCCATGTCGTTGTTCAGAATGAAGCCCGCCCCGGTGACGGTGACCTTGCTTCCGTACCAGGAGTTCACCGTCGTGGTGACCGACACGGCGTTGCCGTCGGCATCGACGATGGAATAATGGGTCGTGTTCTCGCCCTCCTCGGGGACCGTGGCACCGGGAGACGTCGCGGCTTCGCCCGCGCTCTCCAGTCCGGGACCGATCTCGGAGGACGGAGTGGCGGCATCCAGGGAAATGGTCGCTCCCCGCTCGCTCGCGTACGCCGCCGAGGTCAGGTTCTCCAGCGGCATTTCCACGAAGTCCGGATCCGCCAGGTAGTGGTTGCGGTCGGCATAGCCTCGCCGCCAGGCCTCGGCATGCAGATGGATCGTCCGCGCCGACTGCCAGCCAAGGGAGGCAAGGTCGTAACGCTCCAGGATCCCGGCGGTCTGGGCCATCGTGACGCCGCCGGACGACGGGGGCGGCATCGAGATGACCGTGTGGTCCCGGTATTCGAACGCGACCGGCTCGCGCCAGACCGCCTGGTACTCGGCGAGATCCCGGCGGGTGAGGATGCCGCCGCCACGTTCCATCTCGGCGATGATGAGGTCGGCCGTTTCCCCTGCGTAGAAGTCGTCGCGGCCGAGATCGCGGAGGCGCCTCAGAGTGCTGGCCAGGTCCGGTTGGCGGAGCGTGTCCCCGACGGCGGGCGGCTGGCCTCCGCGGGGCAGGAACTGCTCCGCCGAGGCCGGAAAGGCCTGAAGGGCCGCGACCATCGCGTCGCCCAGGGAGTTCAGGAAGCGCGGCCGCACGGGGAAGCCTCCGGCAAGCTCGATGGCGGGATCCAGGAGCGCGGCCCATTCCATGCGCCCGAAGCGCCGATGGATTTGCCACATTCCGTCGACGGTTCCGGGCACGCCGACGGATAGATGGCCGACGACGACGTCCTCCGTGACTTCGCCGGCGTCATCCAGGTACATGTCCCGCGTCGAGGCGAAGGGGGCGCGGGCGCGAAAGTCGAGAGCCGCCGTTTCGCCGCCTGCCGTCCGAAGCACCAGAAACCCGTCACCTCCGAGGTTCCCGGCTTCCGGGTTGACCACGGCCAGCGCGAACATCACCGCTACCGCGGCATCCATCGCGTTCCCGCCAGACCTGAGGACGTCGACACCGACCTGGCTGGCGAGTTCATCGGTCGTGACGACCATCCCGTTGGTCGCGGTGACGGGGGCAGGTGTGTCCCGGTACCGCCACGACTCCGGAAACGCGGTCCCTCTCGCCGGCGAGGGATCCCCACAGCCGATGCAGGCAAAGAGCGCCAGGGCGAGTGCCGCGTGAACTCTCATTCGCTTTCTCCTCTCCGGCAATCGCAGGAGCCTCCCGGGACATACACGTTCTCGCCGGGAAGCCCGGATCCCGCCGAGTCGGCCCTCAATGTACCGATCTTCCGATTCCGGGCCAGAGTGCGCTTTACTCCGGCCGCCTTCCCCTGTAGCTTTCCTGCTCCCCGTCTCCGGCGTTTCAGCTGAAACGCCCGAGAATGCGGAGCGCACGAGTGAGGATCGCTGGCGGGTTCGCCCGCTGGAGGAAAGTCCGAGCTCCACAGGGCAGGGTGCCGGGTAACGCCCGGGCGGCGTAAGCCGACGGAAAGTGCCGCAGAGAGCAGACCGCCGATGGCCCCCCGGGGCACAGGCAAGGGTGAAAGGGTGCGGTAAGGGCGCACCGGGCCGCTGGCAACAGGGGCCGCATGGCAAACCCCACCCGGAGCAAGGCCGAATAGAGGACGAGGAGTCGCCCGCTCCGCCCGAGTCCCGGGTAGGCCGCACGAGGCCGGCAGCGATGCCGGTCCCAGATAAATGATCCTCCCCCGTCTTCGGGCGGGGACAGAACTCGGCTTATTCCGTGCGCTCCGCCGCGGGGGCGCAGCCGGTCTCGGCCGCAACAGGCGCCCGTAGCTCAGCTGGATAGAGCGCTGCCCTCCGGAGGCAGAGGTCACAGGTTCGAATCCTGTCGGGCGTATCCTTTCTCGCGGGGCCATCCGCGCCCCGCCGCACGGCGATCAGCCGTAGCGCCCCTCGATGTAATCGGCGGTCTGCCGGTGCTGCGGGTTCAGGAAGACGTCCTCCGTACGGCCGTGCTCGATCAACTTGCCGATCAGCATGAACACGGTCTCCTCGCTGGCTCGCCGCGCCTGGGCCATGTTGTGGGTCACGATCAGGATCGTGAACTCGCCCCTCAGCTCCCAGATGAGCTCCTCAACGGCCGCCGTGCCCTTGGGATCGAGCGCCGAGCACGGTTCGTCCATGAGCAGCACGGCGGGCTTCACCGGGAGCAACCGCGCGATGCAGAGCTTCTGCTGCTCCTCGAGCGACAGTTCGGTGGCCAGGGTGTCGAGCCGATCCTTGACCGAGTCCCAGAGCAGCACCTTGCGCAGGGAATCCTCGACCAGTTCCTCTTTGCGGGAGCGGGAGACGCGGTGGCCGCGGGCGTGCAGTCGGTGGCCGAAGCTCACGTTGTCGCGGATGGAGAGCGGCAGGGGATTCGGGCGTTGAAACACCATCCCCACCTGCTTGCGCACCTGCACCAGCTCTACCTCCGGCGCGTAGATGTCCTGGCCCAGAATCTCGATGCTTCCCGTGGTTCGGACGTAGCCGAGCCGCTCGTTGATGCGGTTGCAGCTCCGGAGCAGGGTGGATTTGCCGCAGCCCGAGGGACCGATGAGCGAGGTGATGATGCCCTGCTTCACGTGCAGGTTGACATCGAAGAGGGCCTGGAAGTCTCCATACCAGAGGTTGAGGCCGCGGGTCGCGATCGCGGCAGGTGCGGGAGCGGCAGCCGGCTCAGCCAAAGCGTCCCTCGATGTAGTCGTGGGTGCGCGGATCCTTGACGATGCCGCTGAAGATACGCGCCGTGTCGCTGGTTTCGACGTGCTCGCCGGTCAGGAAGAACGCAGTCCGATCCGCCAGCCGCCTCGCCTGCTGCACCAGATTGGTCACCAGCACGATCGACATCTCGTTCTTCAAGTCCTTGAGGACATCCTCTATGCGCATCGTGGTGACCGGATCCACGGCGATCGAGAACTCGTCCAGGAGCAGGAGATCGGGTTCCTGCGAAAGCGCGCGCGCGATGGTGAGGCGCTGCTGCTGGCCTCCGGAGAGCAGGCTTCCGAGCGAGTCCAGGCGGTCCTTGACCTCTTCCCAGAGCGCGGCGCGTCGGAGGCACCGTTCGACGATCTCGTCGAGCTCGCTCCCCTTGCGCACGCCCCGCAGGCGCGGAGCCAGGGCAACGTTCTCGTAGACGGTGAGCGGGAGCCCCACCGGGAGCGGAAAGACCACGCCGATGCGGCTGCGCAGGGCGTACACATTGCGCACGCGGCGGATATCGCGGCCGTCGAAGGTGATCCGGCCCTCCACCTCCATCCCGGGGATGAACTCGTCCATGCGGTTGAGCGCGCGCAGGAACGAGGTCTTGCCCGAGCCCGCGGGGCCGATGACCCCCAGGATCTCGTTCCGGCGAATGGAGAGATCCAGCCCTCGCAGCGCCACATGGTTCCCGTAGCGAATCGTGAGGTTCTGCACGACCACCTTCGCGGAAAGCGCCTCGGCCGAGGCGCCGCCGCCGTTGGGCGCCCCGCCCGCTACCATTTCTTTCTCCCGCGCACGTACACGCGAAAGGCGATGGAGAGCGCGTTCATCGCCAGCACCATGGAAATCAGCACCAGCGCCACGCCGAAGGGCAGCGCTTCCGGAGCGTCGGGCACCTGTGTGGTGATCACGAACAGGTGGAGCGACATCGCCATCGTCTGGTCCAGAACCCCCTGGGGCAGGAACGGGAGGAAGAAGGCTGCGCCGGTGAACATGATGGGAGCGGTCTCTCCCGAGGTGCGCGACACCTCCAGGATGATGCCCGTGAGGATGCCGCTGAGGGCGTTGGGCAGCACGATGCGGCGAATGGTCTGCCAGCGGGTTGCGCCCATGTTCCAGCAGGCTTCCCGGAAGGCTCGCGGCACCGCCTGCAGCGACTCGCGGGTGGACACGATGACGACCGGGAGCGTCATCACCGCCAGGGTGAGGCTGGCCGCCAGAATGCTCGTGCCGAAGCGGAAAAAGAGCACGAAGGCGCCCACCCCGAACAGGGCGTGCACGATCGATGGCACCCCCGCCAGGTTGATGATCGCGAGGTTTATGGCGCGCGTGAGCCAGTTGTCGGGGGCGTATTCGCTCAGGTAGACGGCGGCCGCCACCCCCACGGGCACGGACGCGATCAGCGCCACGACCACCAGCCACACCGTCCCCACCAGGGCGGGTAGAATGCCCCCGGCGGTCATGCCGTCCACCGGCGGCGTGGTAAGAAACTCCCAGGAGATGACGGGGCCGCCCTCTACCACCAGCAGCGCCATGATGATCACGACCGGGAGGATGAGCAGCGCGGTCATCAGTCCGAGCAGAGCGCGCACCAGCCACTCGATCTTCCGGTCGCGCGCGTTCAGCGAGGTGCCCGCGAACAACGGGGCCGCCGTACCGGTCATGGGCGCCCCCGCTCCCCCTTCCTGCGGATCCCGCGCATGATGATATCGGCGGCCAGGTTGATCGCGAAGGTCACCAGGAAGAGCAGGATGCCCAGCGTGAAGAGTGCCCGGAAGTGATCGGAGCCGACGGCCGTCTCGCCCAGTTCCGCCGCAATGGTGGCGGTGAGCGCGCGAACGGAGTCGAACACGCTGTCCGGGAGGTTGATGGAGTGGCCGCTGGCCATGAGCACGACCATGGTCTCGCCGAACCCTCGTCCCACGCCCAGCAGCACCGCCGCCACCAGGCCGTTCTTCGCCGCGGGAATCACCACCTTGCGAATGACCTGCCAGCGGGTGGCGCCCAAAGCCTCGGCTGCTTCCCGATAGCCGTCCGGGACCGCCTTGAGGGCGTCCTCGGCGATGGTGGTCATGATGGGCGCCGCCATCAGCCCCAGGATGATCCCGGCGTTCAGGACGTTCAGCCCGATGGGAACGTCGAAGATGTCGATGATCAGCGAGTTCATGATGCTGAACCCGATGAAACCCCACACGACGGAGGGGATGGCCGCGAGCAGCTCGACGAGCACCTTGAGCGTTTCGCGCACCCGGCCGCGCGCGAATTCACCGATGAACACGGCGGCCGCCAGCGAGAAGGGGATCGACACCACCATCGCCAGCCCCGTAATGCTCGCCGTCCCCACGATGAGCGCCAGCGCGCCGTAGGTGGCATCCAGCGCCGAGGTGGGCCGCCAGGCGATGGAGCCGAAGAACTCGCCCGCGTCGAATTCGGTGAACACGAACCCGAGGCCTTCGCGCGCGATGAAGGCGAAGATTCCGCCGATGAAGAGGATCGCCGAAGTGCCGCCGATGAAGACGAACACCGTCACCGCGCGGTCCGCGTACCAGGCGCGGCCGCGGTGGTCGAAGTCGCGCGAGCGGGCGAGCGCCTGCGGATTCATTGAGGGCCGATCAGGCGTCCCTGTTCCGGGCTACTGTACGCACTCGGCGGGCATCGCCGGGGTGTAGCCCAGCTCCAGCATGATGCACTGCCCGGCATCGCCCAGCACCCAGTCGAGATAGGTCTTGACCGCGCCCGCCGGACTACCGGAGGTGTACATGAGCAGGGGCCGCGAGATCGGGTAGCTGCCATCGAGCGCCGTCTCGATCGAAGGGGCGACGCACGGGTCGCCGGCGGTGCCCATGACGCAGGGCATCGTGACCTCGGGGGTTGCGTAGGCCATCCCGCTGTAGCCGATCGCGCAGGGCGTCTGGGCCACCAGGTGCACCACGTCCTTCGAGCCGTGCATGTCGTGCGACCCGAGCTTGAAGTCCTCGTTGTCGAGAACCGCCTCGCGGAAGTACGCAAAGGTGCCGGAGTTGTTCTGCCGGCTGACGCGGACGATCTCGTCCGATGCGCACCCCGGCACCTGAACGTCGAGCTGGCTCCAGCGCTCGATCGTGCCGTTCTCTCCGTAGATGCGCGCCAGTTGGTCCAGGGTAAGCCGGCCCACCGGATTGTCGCGGTGGACGTACACGGCCAGCGCGTCGTGGCCGACCAGGTGCTCCACGGGATCGTTGCCGTTCGCGCGAGCCGCCTCCATCTCCCGCGAGGTCATCTTGCGGCTCGAGTTGGCGATGTCCACCGTGCCGTTGATCATCGCCGAGATGCCGGTGCCGGAGCCGCCGCCCGAGACCGCCACGGCGACCTCGGCGTCGACTGCGCTGTACGCTTCCGCCCAGGCCTGGGCGACGGTGATCAGCGTATCCGATCCCTTGTTCTGGATCACCGCGCGCGCGCTGTTCTCGGCGCCGCCACCGCAGGCGATGACAAGGATCGACAACAGGGTGGACATGCTACGTCTCATTCTCGGTTCCCTCCATGGATGATCACTGCAATCGGGCATACCCGCTCCCTGCGTCGGAAGCGGGGCCACCATAACCTATCCGCACGGCGGGCCCTCCGATACCGGGCGCCGGTGCGCCGCGCGCTTCTGTTACGAAAGTGTTGCCTCGCCGGGACGCAAACGCCGATCGGAGCCGCCGCGCGCCAGCTTCCACACGCCCACGGTGAGCACCGGTACGACGTACACGGCCAGGAAGACCCAGGTCATGGTCCCGTACCCCCGCGCGATCAGGTCGATCAGCCCGAATTGGGCGATGAGGGCGCCGCCGACCAGCAGGCCTGTGCCGATCCCGGTGCGCAGGCGGGCGGGCATCTCCGCCTTGCGTCGCGCGTAGACCGCCGCTATGCGCTCGTTCACCGCGTGGATCATCCCCGCCCCGGTCTCGATCAGGGTTCCGAAGAGCGCCAGCTGGAACGCGAGTTGGAACCAGCGCATGCCGAGCGTTTCGAGCAGCGCGTTCGCGGGGACGGTGCGGTCCAGGATCTCCGGGTACTGCCCCACCATGGCGAGGTAGAAGAGCAACCCGGGGATGATGGCGATCGGGCCGGCCAGCAGGCCCGCCGAGACCGCCTCGCGGCGGGTGCCGACGTGCCGCATCACGAATAGCAGGCCGGGAATGGTCGCGAGGTTGTAGGCGGCGTAGCGCACGCCGGCCAGGAACCAGCCCTCGCCCGCCGGGACGGCGGCGAACCTCTGCGAGATCTCTCCCCCGAACGAGACGAAACAGAGGATGAAGAAGAGGACGAACACGGCGTAGAGCACGAAGGACCACCCGGCGAAGAAGCGCTCTATGGTCCTCGACCCGCTGAACACCAGGTAGCCGATGGCGGCGATCATGCCGAGCACCCCTGCAACGTAGCTGATGCCGAAGGTCTCTTCGAGTATGCTGCCGGCCGCGGCCGCGATGACGGCCAGAACCAGCATGAGGAACGCCAGGTATGCCGCCTCGTAGGCGACCCACCAGCGCCCGCCCAGGAGGCGGCGGAAGAAGGTTCGGTAGTCGTAGGCGGAGAAGCGGCGGGCGAAGTCGAAGGTCACCGCGCAGGTCGCGCTCCAGATCACCGTGGACACCAGCAGCATGGCCATGAGGCCGCCGCGGGGGCCTTGCGTGAGGAAGAACTCCACGAGTTCGCGCCCTGTGCCGTAGCCTCCCGCGATGACCACCGACTGAAAGACGAATCCCGGGAGCAGGTAGCGGCGGAAGAAGGAGTGCTGGGCGGACGTGGTCACGGTCTGGTCTCCGGGCGAGGGCCTGCGGGGCCACGCGGGCGGGGGTGCGAGCCTTGAGCCTACGGGGGCCGGATCGGCATGGCAAACCGGCACGGCCACCTCGGGGCGGTCCGCGGCGAAATGTGGCACGACTCTTGCCACGTGTTTCCCCAATCGGACCTGGCTGAAACCGGACATGCGCCGTTCGCGTAAGGCGCCGGGAGACAGGGGGAGTGGGATGAGCACGGAAGAACGAATCAGGCACCTGGGAAGAGCGGCATCGAGGGCGGAGGATGAAGGGAGGTACCGGGAAGCCCGCAATCTGCGGCTTCTGGCGCGTGACGCTCGACCCATCTCTTCCTTGAAGGACGTTCCGAACATTCCCCTGGCCGGTTCGAGGGAATGAGTATCGGCTGAGTCGAGATGTGTGGTGGGGTGGTGATGCCCCCGGGCCCGTGAAAGCGGGTTCGGGGGCTTTGGTATTGAGCGCCCGGCGCTACCGGGTCTCCGCGGTCTCGGCCACCGGCGACATGTCGATCGGCAGCAGAAGGCCTGAGTGCCAGCATCTTGACAGCCGATGATGGATTTCCGTCGTTGAGGGACGGGCGGTCCGTTGGCCGCCAGGTTGGAGGATTGCCGCAGCAGGGAGCAGGGCCATGAGATTGAAGGGAAGCGATTGGCGCGTGGTCGGAGGGATGCTGGCCTGGCTGGCGGTCGGTGCGTGCGCGGGCGACGACGAGCCGGGCGAATCCTTGTCCGGCTCGTCCGGGGAGGCGCGGGTGGCCGCCGCGACCATCACCGAGGCGGACTTTCTGGACCGGGTGGCGATCCTGGCCCACGACTCCATGCGGGGCCGGGCCACGCCCAGCCCGGAGATCGAGGAGGCCGCACGCTGGATTGCGGGAGAGCTCGCTGCAATGGGACTCGAACCCGGGGGTGGCGGGGGCGGGTTCATCCAGCGCTACTCCTTCCGTCCCCGGTTCGTTGATGTCGAAGCCCCTGCGGTCGACGCGCCCAACGTCGCCGCCGTGCTGACGGGCAGCGATCCGGAACTGCGGAACGAGTACGTCGTGTTCACTGCCCACATGGACCACGTGGGAGTGCGGGATCCGGACGCGAGCGGGGACAGCATCTACAACGGGGCCGACGACGATGCTTCCGGTACGGCCGCGGTCATCGAGATCGCCGAGGCGTTCGCCGCGCTCGAAGAGCCGCCCCCGCGGTCGACGGTATTCCTGCTGGTGAGCGGAGAGGAGCGGGGCCTGCACGGAAGCCGCGCCTACGCCGACGACCCGCCGGAGCCGGTCGCCTCGGGGCGCATGGTGGCCAACCTCAACATGGACATGGTGGGCCGCAACTGGCCCGACACCATCGTGGCCATCGGCAAGGAGCACTCGGACCTGGGCGCGACCCTGGAACGCGTCAACGCGGCGCATCCGGAACTCGGCATGACCGCCATCGACGACCTGTGGCCGGACGAGAACTTCTACTTCCGTTCGGACCACTACAACTTCGCGCGCAACGGTGTGCCGGTCCTCTTCTTCTTCAACGGGACCCACGACGACTACCACCGGCCGAGCGACGAGGTCGAGCTGATCGACGCCGATAAGGGAGCGCGCCTGACCCGGCTCATCTTCTACCTGGGGCTCGAGATCGCCAGCGCTCCGGAGCCGCCGGAGTGGAATCCCGAGAGCCGCCGGCTGATCGTCGAGATGATCGAGAGCAGGCCATGAGCATCAGGCTGATGCCGCTGGAAGACTATCGGGAGTATTCCGTCCGGGATATGCGCGCCCGTGCGCGCGCGTTCCGCGAGGAAGTCCGCCGCCGCCGCACGGTGCGCGACTTCTCGCCGCGCCCGGTGCCGCGCGGGATCATCGAGGATTGCCTGCTGGCCGCCGGCTCCGCCCCCAACGGCGCCAACCATCAGCCCTGGCATTTCGTCGTGGTGAGCGACCCCGCGGTGAAGACGCAGATCCGCGAGGCCGCGGAGGAAGAGGAGCGGGCCTTCTACCGGGGACGGGCGCCGGACGAATGGCTGCGCGCGCTCGCACCCCTGGGCACCGACGAACACAAGCCCTTCCTGGAGATCGCGCCGTACCTGATCGTGATCTTCGCCGAGAGCTACGCTCTGCTGCCCGACGGAAGCCGCCGCAAGAACTACTACGTGACCGAGTCGGTCGGCATCGCCACGGGGCTTCTGATCACGGCCCTCCATCACGCCGGACTGGCTTCGCTCACCCACACGCCCAGCCCCATGGGCTTCCTGAACCGTATCCTGGGCCGTCCGAAAAACGAGCGCCCGTTTCTGTTGCTGGTGGTGGGGTATCCGGCGGACGACGCCAGGGTGCCCGTGATCGGCAAGAAGTCCCTGGACGAGATCGCGACCTTCAGCGGGTAGCAAACCCGTGGCCGGCCACTCGCATTGCGGGTTGGTCTTGGATAAACTCCGCCCATGGGCACCCGCCGGGGCGCGGGCACCTGTCAACGGTTCCACCCGTTCAACCGGACGAGGCACAATGGGACGCCTGGATGCAGACACAGGACGGGACTCGGCGGAGATCCGCGCCTTCACAAAGGCGATTCTGAGAGACCTCAAGGCCCTGGAGAGAATGCTCTCCGAGGGCATGATCGAGTCCGGGGTGCGCCGCTTCGGCGTGGAACAGGAGTTCTTCCTGGTGGACCGCGGCTGGCGCCCGGCGACCGTCGCGCTCGATGTGCTGGAGCATCTTCCCGAAGACACCTTCACCACCGAGCTGGCACTCTTCAACCTGGAGGCCAACCTCCAGCCCAAGCTCCTGACCGGGCGCTGCTTCTCGGCCATGGAGGTCGAAATCGAAGAGCGGCTCGCGCAGGCGCGCGCCTCCGCTCAGCGGCAGGGGGCCGACATCGTCCTGTGCGGCATCCTGCCGACCCTGGGCAAGTCCGACCTGTCCATGGACAGCATCACGCCCATGCCCCGCTACTACGCCCTCAACGATGCGCTCAACCGCATCCGCGGCGGGTCGTCGTACCGGCTGCGCATCGAGGGCACCGACGAGATCTTCGTCGAGCACGACTCGGTGATGGTGGAGGCGTGCAACACCAGCTACCAGGTGCACCTTCAGGTTTCCGCGGAGGAGTTCCCGAGCTTCTACAACGTGGCCCAGCTGGTCACCCCGCCGGTGCTGGCGGCGTGCGTCAACTCCCCGCTCCTCTTCGGCAAGCGGCTCTGGAACGAGACCCGCATCGCGCTCTTCGAGCAGTCGATGGACACGCGCAGCGCAACGCCGCACCTGCGCCAGACCAGCACGCGCGTGCGCTTCGGCGAGCGCTGGATCAACAAGTCGGTGACCGAGCTCTTCGAGGACGACATCGCGCGCTTCCGCGTGCTCCTGACCGGAGAGGTGACGGAGGATCCCTTCGAGGTGCTTGCACGGGGCGGCGTGCCCCGGCTCCCCGCGCTGCAGCTGCACAACGGCACGGTATACCGCTGGAACCGCCCCTGCTACGGCATCAGCGAAGGCAAGCCGCACCTGCGCATCGAGTGTCGGGTGCTGCCCTCCGGTCCCACGATCATGGACGAGGTTGCCAACGCCGCCTTCTGGATCGGTCTCGTGCTCGGAGGCGCCCGGGAATACGGAGACGTGGCCAGCCGCGTCGACTTCGATTACGCCAAGGCCAACTTCGTGGCCGCCAGCCGCCGAGGCCTGGACGCCGGTTTCCACTGGCTCACCGGCGAGACCGTGAGCGCGCGCGATCTCCTGCTGGGTGAACTGCTTCCGCTGTCACGGAGCGGGCTCGAGGAGCTGCAGATCGAGGAGACCGAGATCGACCACTACCTGGGGATCGTTCAGGGCCGCATCGAGTCCGGCATGACCGGCGCGATGTGGCAGCTCAAGTCGCTGCGCAGCATGAGCGGCCAGGGATCGGCCGCCGAGCGCATGACCGCGCTCACCTCCGGGATGGCTCATCGGCAGCGGGATCCGCGTCCGGCGCACACCTGGGAGCCGGCCGAGATCTGGGAAGCGGGCGGCTGGCGCTACAATTTCCTGAAGGTCGAGCAGTACATGGTGACCGACCTGTTCACCGTGCACGAGGACGAGCCCATCGAGCTGGCCGCCTTCCTGATGGACAAGCAGAACATCCGTCATGTGCTGGTGGAAGACGACGACCACACCCTGGTCGGGCTGGTCTCGTACCGCGCGATCCTGCGCCTGGTCGCCGCCTCCGGCGTCCCCGGAATCGAGGAGTCCGATCCCATCCGCACCATCATGGCCTCCGACGTGGTGACCGTGGAGCCCGAGACTTCGACCCTGGAAGCGATCAGGATTATGCGCGACAAGCGCGTGTCCGCGCTCCCCGTGGAGAAGAACGGCAAGCTGATCGGAATCATCAGCGAGCGCGATTTCCTGCCGATCGCCTACCAGCTGCTGGAGGAGAAGCTGGAGGAGGTCTGAAGGGGTTTTCCATCCACGGCAACACAGGACTGGCGGTAGCCGGATGATGGCATTGCATACAGTGATATCGATACCTATCTTCCATGCGTTCCTGGGCATTCAAGGCACCGACGGCAAGGCAGGAAGGCACCTGTGGCGAGCATCATCATCCGCAACCTGGAGGAAGGGGTGAAGACACGTCTTCGCGTAAGGGCAGCCGAGAACGGGCGTTCGATGGAAGAGGAAGCGCGCGTCATCCTGCGCAAGGCGGTCGGTCGCAGGCCGGCCCCGGCGAAGGGGCTGGGGACGGCGCTCCAGGAGTTGTTCGAGCCGCTGGGTGGCGTGGAACTGGAGATCCCTGCCCGGGATCCGATGCGCGACCTGCCTCGATTCGACTGAGGTCGGGGGACGATGGTGATTCTCGACACCAACGTCGTCTCGGAGTTCATGCGCCGGCATCCCGAACCCGCCGTAGTCGCCTGGCTGAACGCCCGCCCGCCACATGACCTGTTCGTGACGGCGGTGACGGAGGCGGAGGTTCGGACGGGCATCGCCTTCCTTCCTGCCAGAAGGCGTCGCAGACACCTGGTTCGTGCTGCCGACCGCGCCTTCAACGAGCTGTTCGAGGATCGCGTGCTGCCTTTCGAGCGTGAGGCCGCGCGCGTGTATGCAGGCATCGCCGCGGAACGACGCAAGGCGGGCCGCCCGATTTCCCAGTTCGATTGTCAGATTGCGGCGATCGCCCGCTCGTTGGGCGCAGCGGTGGCAACCCGGAACACAAGGGATTTCAATGGAACCGGCATCCCCGTTCTGGATCCCTGGGAGAACTGCGGGTGATGCGAACGTGGGAAAGGTCCGATGCCCGCGCCACGGGTTTGGCGCCCAACGCCGTGACGGATCAGATACGGATGTAGATGCGGCGCTTGTGCAGCAGCCAGGCGACCCCCAGCCAGAACACGACCTGCGCCAGCGCCAGGCCCAGCGAGCCGTTGTAGTCGCCCGCCCAGGACTGGAAACCGTTGCGGAAGGTCCAGTCGTAGAGGGATGACGCGGCGGCGTCGGGCGCAGGGATCCGCGCCATCGTCTTGGCGGCCATTCCGGACGCCACGAAGATTGCGATCGAGTTCATTCCGTAGGCCGTGAACGGTGCGCTCCAGATCCCCCGCCATTGCTTGACGTCGATGGCCCAGAACATCGTGCCCAGCAGGAGGAGCGCGGTTCCGGCGGTGAAGACCACATAGGAACTGGTCCACAGGTTCTTGTTGATGGGGAAGACGAGGTCCCAGGCGAGTCCCAGCGCGACCATCACCGCGCTCGCCATCCACATCTCCCAGGCGAGCCGGCGGCCGGAGCGGCCGCTTTGGAGCCGTTCGCCGCAGAAGATGCCCAGGAGACAGGTGGCGATCGCCGGGAAGGTTGAGAGCAGCCCTTCCGGGTCCCATGTGCCCGACCACAGACGCCCGGGCATGAGGATGCGGTCGATATGGGCGGCGAGGTTGCCGTCCGGCGAGAGGTCGCCCGGTGCGGAGCCGGGGACCGGCACCAGCATCAGCACGGCCCAGTAGGCGAGGAGGAGCGTCGCGGTGGCGGCTATCCTCCCGCGCGCGGAGGCCCACAGGTACAGCCCGGCCGCCGCGAAGTACACGAGGCCGATGCGCTGGAGGACGCCGTAGAGGCGCATCTCGCCGAAGTCGAAGTCCGGGATGGCGCGCATGGCGAGGCCGATCGCGATGAGAATCAGCGAACGGCGGATGACGTGCCGGAACAGGCTGGAGCGGCTGGTTCCTCCCGCGAGCCGGCGCCGGAAGGAGAACGGGATCGCGACGCCGACGATGAACAGGAAGTAGGGAAAGATGAGGTCGGTGGGGGTCCAGCCGTGCCACTCGGCGTGGGCGAGAGGCGCGTACACGTAAGCCCAGCTGCCCGGGTTGTTGACCAGCACCATGCTCGCGATGGTCAAGCCCCGGAACGCGTCCAGGGAGAGGAGGCGGTCCGAGGGGGAACTGGCGTCGAGCATGTGGGGCCGGGCTACGCCACCACCTCCGCGAACGCGTCTCCCATCTTCTCCAGCGCCTCCTGCAGCTCGTGCTCGGGCGGACCGAACCCGAGCCGGAGGTAGTGGTCCATGCCGAAGTGGTCGCCGGGCACCACCAGCACGGACTTCTCGGCGCGCAGCTTCTCCGCCAGCACACTTGAGTTGACGGGAGCGTCGTAGCGGACGTAGCAGATGGCGCCCGCGTCGGGGGGATGGTAGCGGAAGAGGCCGTTTTGGGACTCCATCCACTCGGTGACCAGCGGCAGGTTGCGGCGCAGGATCGAGCGCGTGCGGGCGAGGATGCGGGCGCGGGCTTCCGGGGCCAGAGCGGCGGTCGCGAGGATGTCGGAAAGGGTCGCGGGCGTGATGGTGGTAAAGTCGGTTCGCGCCCACAGGGTCTCGGTGATGTCGGCCGGGGCGACGATCCAGCCGATGCGCAGCCCCGGTGTGCCGTACGCCTTGGAGAGCGAGTTGGTCACGATGGTGCGCTCGTACTCGCCCCACATGGAGGGCGTGGGGATGCCGGAAAGCTCCGCGCCCTGGTAGACCTCGTCGCACAGGATCCACGCGCCGGCGCGTTCGGCAGCCTCCACGATGCCCCGGCGCGACTCGGGGGTCAGGGAGGCGCCGGTCGGGTTGTTGGGGTTGGTGATCAGGATGAAGCGAACGTCGTCGTCGAGGATGGCGCGCAGCTGGTCGAGGTCGGGTTGCCAGCCCGTCTCCTCAAGCAGCTCGAAGGGGCGCACCAGGCCGCCGAAGTTCCGCACCAGCCCGGGCACCTGCATGTAGTTCGGGACCATGACGGCCGCGGGGGTGCCCGGCTCCATCAGCTGCCAGCAGGCGGCCAGGTTGGCCTCCGCGCCGCCGGTGGTGACCACTACTTCATCGGGCGTGACGTCGTCGTAGAGGGCGGCGATGCGCTCCCTCAGCTCGTCCGATCCGTTCGACTGCCCGTATCCGAGGATCGACGCGCCCAGGTTCTCGATGCCGGTGAGATCGAGCAGTTCGTCCAGCGAGAGCGGGTCCACTCCGCTCTCGGAAAGGTTGTAGCGAACGCGGTGTTCGAATACGGACTGCCAGCGCTCCATCTCGAATCGGTCGAGCTTCACGGGCTTGCCTCTCCGGGTTCAGGGCGCGCGCGGGGCGCGTTGATGTGGTTTCGGGCCGCGCGCGCGGTGCGTTGACTTGGCGCGCGCAGGCGCGTTGATGCTGATTTCGGGCGTCGGTTCGAACGGCGGCTAGCGAATCCCTACCAGGCCGCGCACGGACTCGATGAGGGCGTCGCTGTCCCAGCCGATGCCGTGCCGGAAGACAATGCTCGTGTTGCGGATGTGCCCGTCGGCTTCGACATCGCCCTCCACGACCGCGAGATCCGCGCGCTTGCCGGGCTCCACGCTGCCCACGTCGTCGTAGATTCCCAGTACGCGGGCGCCGTTGGCGCTCATGATTTCCGCCACCTCGGGAGCGGTGAAGCCGGCTTCCAGCAGCAGCTCGAAGTTGCGCTGGTCGCCCAGCCCCGGCGGCGCCGCGCCGTAGCCGGTCGGGTCGACGCCGGCGGCCAGGAGCCCTCCCGCCTGTACAAAGGCGTACTCGTAGTCCATCGCCACCCGCAGCAACTCGGGAGAGAGGCCCACGCCGGATGCGGGGTCGGCGCCCCGGATGCGGTCGAACTGCGCCCGCACTTCGGCAGCCACCTCGGGCGCCAGGACTTCCCAGACCCGGGGATCGAGGTCGCTGCGTCCCGGAACGGAGATCTCGTAGACAGCGAGCGTTGATGTCATCGACACATCGTTGTCGACCATGTCCCGGAAGGTCTGCTGCACCTCCGGGCCGTTGACGTCCAGGTCCCCGTAGGTGTTGCGGAACCCGGGCGGGCACTCGTCCGGCTGCTTGGAGGGATCGTACTCGCTGTTCGCGAAAAGGCCGTGCTCGAGGTTGTCGATCCCGAGCGCCACCGCCTCCCTGTAACCCACTGAGCAAAGATGCGCAGTGACGTTTATGCCATGGGCATGGGCCTCCTCGATCGCGGCGCCCAACTCGGCGCGGCTGATCCAGGTGTAGGCCTTGAACCAGTCCACGCCCTCCTCGGACCAGTAGCGCACCACCCGGCGCGCGGACTCCGGTCCGTCCAGTTGCGCCATCGTGCGGCTCCCCTGCTGTCCGGTGAGGTAGGGTCCGGTGATGAAGATGGTCGGCCCGACGGCGAGCCCGGCCTCGATTTCCTCCTGCAGGTTGATCTCCTCGTAGGGCGCGCGGGCGCCGGTGGTGCGGATGGTCGTCAGTCCGGAGGCCAGATAGAGCCTGGGAGCGCTGAAGGAGAGCTGCGCTGCCCGCCCGCCGGCCGCCGTGTAGAAGCTGTGGTTGTGCAACCCGATCAGCCCGGGCATCACCGTGTGTCCCGCCAGGTCGAGCACTTCGGCGCCATCGGGCACGTCGACCTCGCCGTCGTTGCCCACGGCCGCGATGCGGCCGTCCGCGATTACCACCGTCTGTCCGTCGCGCGCGGGTTCGCCGGTGCCGTCGAGGAGCTTGACCCCGGTGAGCGCCACCGGGTCGGCGTCGACCGCGATCAGGTCGGCGAACTCCTGGGTGACATCCGCCATCGGCTGGGCCGCGGAGGCCTCCGGCGCGGGTGCATCCGCTTCCTGCGGGGCTGGCGCCTCGCACGCGATGGCCAGCGCCAGGACGGCGGCCGGCAGAAGCAGCTTCGCGAATGGGGCATGTCGTTCGCGTGGATCTCTCATGGGTCCTCCTCGTACGCGATGTCGTTCCAGAGCATCAAAAAGGCACGGCTGCGGGGCGCCGCACAATGGGTCAGGGCTCGACCTCGAAGACGAACTTCATCCCGGCCTCGAGGTGCTCCGCGATGTGGCAGTGCACCATCCAGCGTCCGGGGTTGGACAGCTCCAGCAGGATGTCGGTGGTGGATCCGGTCGGGAGCAGCACCGTGTCCTTCCACACAAGGTTGTCGTTGGCGACGCCGTTCTGCGAGAGCACCAGAAAGCGCTGCCCGTGGATGTGCAGCGGGTGCTGCATGGCGTGAAACGCGTTGCGGTCGTTGTGAAGCCGGATCTTGACCACGTCGCCCACGCGGAAGCGCCAGTTGATGTCCATGTTCTCGCGTCCGGTCCCGGGTTCGCGCAGGATCCAGTGCGCCTGGCCGCCGTCGCTCGCCCAGTTCATGACCGGCATGGTGCCGCTCCACTCCACCGGGTTGAAGTACACCCAGTCGTAGAGCATCGACTGTTCGACGGCGCGGGGAAGATCCTCGACCTCGAGGGTGAGGTCCAGCGAGTGGTCGACGGGGCGGTCGAAGTGCTCGCGGTAGGCGTCGATGTCGCGCGCGACGTCCGCGTGCTCGCGCAGGGTCGCGAAGGCGTGTGCGTGATCGACCGCGGCGGGCTCGGGGTCGACGACGATCCGGCCCATGACCCGTGACTCGCTCAGGAAGACGCCTTCCCTGTGGCTGATCGCCTGCACCCGGTTGGCGAGCACGAACTCGCCTGCCTCGTCGAAGCGCACCTCCACGACGTAGCGCGCGGGCGGGAGATGACGACGCTCTCGGCCATCACCTCCCGCTCGAACCTGCCCACATCGGAGGCGACCACCTTGACGGGAAGGGGGGCCGAGGCGCTGGACGGGATGACGGGGTCGCCGGTCAGGATGCCGGACGGGTCGAGCGTGGCGGAACTCTCGTCCGCGCGAGCGAACGACAGGTTGAACGTGCGCGTGTTGGAGACGTTGGTGAGGAAAAAGCGCACGACCTCGCCGCGCCTCACGCTCAGCGCGTAGCCCGGCTCGCCGTTTACGAGAAGGATGTTGCCGAAGCGGCCCATCAGCGCGTAGTTGCTCGCGTTCTCGCCGAAGGGCACGATGCCGTCCTCTCCCAGCAGAAGGTCGTCCAGCATCAGCACCTGTTCCTGGTTCGCCGGGCCGTAGTAGTCCGGGCGCGGCGAGTCGACCAGCATGTTTCCGTAAAGGCCCAGTTCCTGCTGGATGTCCTCGCGGTGATGAGGATGGTACCAGTAGATGCCGGCGTCCGGGAAATGGATCTGGTAGCGGAAGGTCTCGCCGGGCTCGACAGAGTCCTGGGTGACCCCGGGGACCCCGTCAAAGCGGTTGTCGAGACGGATGCCGTGCCAGTGGATGGCCGTCGGCAGCGGGGTGCGGTTGGTGAAGTTGACGAAGATGGTCGCGTTCTCGGGCACCTGGATGAGGGGGCCCGGCTGCTGCCCGTTGAAGGCAAGCATGACCACCGGGCGGCCGCCGATGTCGCGGCGGACGAAGTCGGCTTCGAGGTCGAGCGTGCCGCCGTCGCCCAGGCGCACCAGTTGACGCGGGCGCACCGGCGGGAGGTCCTCCGGCGCCGGGGCTTCCGGCAGATAGCCGTCCACGCGCGGCCGCAGCGCCATGATGCCCGGGAGCATCGGCAGGCCGGGGTACATGGGGGGCAGGCTCCACGTGGATCCGTGTGTGCCGCCGGCGTGGTCATGGGACATGCCGTCGGGCGCGCGAAGTGCCTCGGGGGCCTGTGCCAGCAGGTCGTGGGCCTCCATCAGGCTGCTGGGCGAGCGGCCGCGCAGCACGAGGCGGCCTTCGCGCTCGGTGGCGTTGGCGGACGCCTCCGCGGTGACCATGATGAGGAACTTGTTGAACGAGATTCGGCCGAGGGGATTGCGGCCGTTCCCCACCGGCCCGAGCCGGATCACCGGATCCAGCGTGGGGGTGGTCGCCCAGGCCACGTAGGCCTCGAATGGGCCCAATTGGCCGGGGTCGGGAAGTCCGCTGATCCAGGCGGTCAGGTTGGACACATGGTTGCCCTCGGCGGTCACCGTCACCCCGAAGGGACCGGGCACCCGGCCCAGTTCGACCACTCCCCAGGCATCCCGCGCGCGGGCCGTGGCATGCAGGTCGAAGCAGAAGAGATCGGTCTGCGTTTGCCCCACGGGAGAGGCCGCGCCGCCGGCCAGTCGGGCGCCCCGGGCCCCCGCGGAACAGAGGCTCGAGAGGTCGGACTGCTGGGGTGCGAGCGCCGCGGCGCATCCCGGCAGGAAGCCGGCCAGGGCCACCACGCTCAACGCCGCCTGCAACAGGTCGCGCATCGTCTCCCACGCCTGCAAGGTGAATCTCCAGGTGCCCGTTTGGGTTCCCGGACGGTTGTTCCATAATATGGGTGCCCGCCGCGCACGCGAATGAAGATAGACCCTTGCCCCGGGAGACGGCCGTGAAGACGAGGGAAGCGCACTGGTACCACTTGGCCGCCGCTCGAATGTCGCGGCGCGATTTCGTGAGGATCGGCCGCGATGTGGCCGGCATCGTCGCGCTCGGCTCGCTGGGCGCCTGCCGGGACGACCGCACGGCGCAGCTGGCCGTCTCGCCCTTCCCGTCGGGGGTCGCGTCCGGCGATCCCGACGCCGAAGGGATGGTGCTTTGGACGCGGCTTTCGGCGCAGGGGATGCGCGAAGCGGGTTTGGCGGCGGAGCCGGTCGCGGTGCGCTGGGAGGTGGCGGCCGACGAGAGCTTCGCGCGCATCGTTCGCCAGGGCACCCAACTGGCCGTGCCCGAACTCGGTCACTCGGTACACGTGGAGGTGGAGGGACTCGAATCCGACCGGCCGTACTGGTATCGCTTCATGACGGGAGGCGACCAGAGCCCGATCGGACGCACCCGCACCCTGCCCGCGCCCGGCGCGCCCGCCGACCGGCTGCGCTTCGCGTTCGCCTCGTGTCAGAACTACGAGCACGGCTACTTCACCGCATACCGGCACATGGCGGCGGAGGAACTGGACCTGGTCTTCCACCTCGGCGACTACATCTACGAGGTGGGATACGGCGACAACCTGGTGCGCGCGCACGAGGCGGGCGAAGTGTTCACTCTCGACGACTACCGCGCCCGCTACCTGCTCTACCGGTCCGACCCCGACCTGCAGGCCGCCCACGCGGCGTTCCCGTGGGTGATCACCTTCGACGACCACGAGGTGGACAACAACTGGGCGTCCGACGTAGCCGAGGACGACCAGTCTCCCGCGCAGCTTTTGCTGCGCCGCACCGCCGCCTTCCAGGCCTTCTACGAGTTCATGCCCGTGAGGCGCTCGTCCATGCCCAGCGGGCCCGATATCCAGGTCTACCGGCGACTGCACTTCGGCGGCCTGGCCGACCTCCATGTGCTGGACAGCCGCCAGTACCGCTCCGACCAGGCATGCGGCGACACCAACGGGCCGCTTTGCCCGGAGGCCCTCGAGCCCGGCCGCACCATGCTCGGGGCGGAGCAGGAGGAGTGGCTGTTCGGGGGCCTGGCCGGGTCGGAGAGCCGCTGGAACGTCCTGGCCAACCAGGTCATGATCGCGCGGCTGGAGGGCTCCCGCGACGGCGAGCCCACCGTCTCGATGGACCGCTGGGACGGCTACCCGGAAGCGCAGGGCCGGCTGCTCTCCTTCCTCGACCAAACCCGGCCGCCGAACCCGGTGGTGCTCACCGGCGACATCCACAGCAACTGGGCGGCCGACCTGAAGGCGGACCCCCGCGACCCGTCGTCCAGCGTCGTGGGCGCCGAGCTGGTGGGCACCTCCATCAGCTCCGGTGGAGACGGTCAGGACACGCGTCCAGGTACCGCCGACTCGCTGGCCCGCAACCCGCACATCCACTTCTTCAACGCCCAGCGAGGCTACGTGCGCTGCTCGGCCACCCCCGAGCGGCTGGCCGCCGACTACCGCGTAGTGCCCTACGTCACGCGCGCGGGGGCTCCGGTCGAGACGCGCGCCTCGTTCGTGGTCGAAGCGGGCCGGCCGGGACTCCTGCCGGCGTGAATGCCGTGCAAGCCCGGGTTCCCGGCCAACTCCTTCCCCCTCCGGGGGAGCCGCATTCATCACGGCCTCGTGCGCGCGAGGTCCGAATCAGGTTACTATGACCGGACGGGCCCGCGCGGGTCCGGAAATCCTGTTGCCATCCTGCCGAAGGAGTTCGCCATGCGAACCAGCGTCGTCCATTCGACCATCGTGAAAACCGGGGCCGCCGTTCTGGCGCTCGCTCTGGCGGCCGCGCCCGCAGCCGGCCAGTGGACATCGCTCAAGCCGGGCAGCGACAACATGGACGTGCTCGGCCACGTCCCCCTCGGTCCGCAGCTCAGCATCGCGGACATCGAGCTCGAGCAGGAAATGCACCGTCCCTACGCCTACGTCGCCCGCATGGTCTACGGAGAGGTGGGTCCCAAGGGCACCGACATCATCAACCTGGAGGATCCCGAGAAGCCGGAGGTGATCTACCGCTGGCGCATCGAGAACCAGGATCTGCACCAGCGCACGGGCGGCATGGACGTCAAGTACTTCAAGCTCGACGGCCGCTACTACGTGGTGCAGTCCCTGCAGTTCGGCCAGGGAGGCCCCAACCCCGACCTGGGCGCGGTCATCCTGGACGTCACCGGGCTCCCCGATCCCACCACGGTTCGCGAGGTCGCGCGCATTCGGGAGCCGGAGCTCCCCGGGGGCTTCCACAACATCTTCATCTACAAGCACTCGGATGGACGCGTCCTGCTTCTCACTACGGTGCGCGGCCCGTTCGCCCACGCCTACGACATGGCGAAGGCGGTCGACGGTGATCCGTCGGACGCGCTGGCGGGACGGATCCCGGTTCCCGAGTCCCCGCTCGGACAGGGAAGCGGGCGCGGCTATCACGACTTCTACGCCGCCTGGCACCCCGACACCGGGCAGGACCGCTTCTACGGCGGCGGCACCGGGGGCTACTACGTCTACAACATCAGCGACCTGGACAACCCGGAGCTGGTGGTCACGATGACGGGCATCAGCGGCGTCCGCTCGGGCCACACCTTCACGCCCAGCCCGGACGGCCGCTACGTCATCGCCGAGACCGAGTACCAGTACGCGCCGCTGCGCATCTTCGACCTCCAGCCCGCGCTCGAGGGGACGCAGACGAACATCAACCGGCCCATCTCGGCCTGGACCGCCGACTGGCAGAACCTGGTGCACAACCACGAGGTGCGCTGGCCCTACGTCTTCGTCTCCGGGTATCTCGACGGTCTTCAGATCTTCAGCCTGATGGATCCGACCAACCCGGTCACCGTGGGCTACTACGACACCTACGTCGGCTCGCCCAACGCACGCGACTTCCGCACCCCTGTGTTCAACGGGGCGTTCGGCGTGGACGTGCGCAACGAGGACGGACTCATCGTCGTGAGCGACATGAGCACCGGCTTCTGGACCTTCCGCATGGAGGGGTTCAGCGGATGGAACGGCGAGGACTGGGGCATGCCGGACATCTCCAGCGTCCAGAAGTGGGACGAGACCCGTCCGCGCCCGGTCAGCCAGGAGCCCTGATCCCACGATGGTGACCTGATGATGGGCAAGATGCTGCTGGTGCTCGCGCTTCTCGCCGGGATTGCTCGGGGAAGCGGAGATCCCTCTCCCGGGATTCCTCCGGCGACGTGCGCGCTGCCGGATGCCGTCGGGCCGACCGAGGCGTTCCACGTCCCGCTGCCCGAATCCGCCGCCCCGGTCGACGCGCCCGCGTATTACGCCTTCCCGGTGGTGAGCACGCGCAGGCTTCCGGGCACGGGCCTCGCGGCGGGACTGGGCGAGGTGACCTTCCCCGACTCCCCGTTCGGGGTCACCCTGGCGGAGGACGGCAGCTACGTGCTCGACGTGTGGCTCTCGGTGGAACGCCTGATGGCGCCCCGCGAAGGCGTCTATGTGGGATGGCTGACCACGCCGAACCTGGACAAGGTCGAGCGCATCGGCGCGCTGGCCGGCGGCGGTCCGCTCCGAGGCCGGGCGCAGTGGAACAAGTTTCTGCTGGTGGTCACGCTCGAGCCCGCCGACGATCCCGGGGCCGCGATGTGGACGGGCCCGGTGGTGATGCGCGGCATGTCCCGCAGCGGGCAGATGCACACCATGGCGGGGCACGGCGCCTTCGAAGAGGAGAACTGCGCCGCCTACGGCTACGATTGAGGCAGCCGACGCCGGTGCGCCTCCTTCACGGAATGCGAGTCCTTCTCCTGGCCGTCCTGCCGGGCGCGCTCGCGGCCCAGGAGCACCAGATGATGGGCCACGGCGCCCACGGCGAAGCCGGCGGCTGGCGCATGCCGCCGATGGACATGACCATGCCCATGGTGCCCGGGCTCGAGAACGCGCTCCCGCCCGTACGCCCGTTTCTCATCGGGGACGGCATGGATCCCGCGATGTTTCCGGCGGCCGAGCCCAGCCGGCGGGTGGTTCTGGCGAATGGCGACACCCTCGACATGGACGTGTCCGTGGTTCGGCGCACGATCGGCGGGCGCGACTACGCCATGCTCGGATACGGCGGCCAGTACCCGGGTCCCCTCATCCAGGCCGACCGCGGCTCACGCATCATGGTGCGGGTGACCAACCGCATTCAGCTGCCCACGACGGTCCACTGGCACGGCATACGGCTGGAGAACCGCTTCGACGGCGTCGCCGGCTTGACCCAGGATCCCATCGCCGATGGCGAGACCTTCACATACGAGATCGACGTTCCCGACGCCGGCATGTTCTGGTACCACCCTCACATCCGAGAGGACATCCAGCAGGACCTCGGGCTCTACGGAAACCTGCTGGTCATGCCGGCCGCCCCGGACTATTACGGTCCCTCCCACCGCGAAGAACTGCTCGTGCTCGACGACGTCCTCATCGACGAGCAGGGCCTCATCCCCTGGGGGGAGGAAGCGCCCACGCACGCGCTCATGGGGCGCTTCGGGACGGTGATGCTGACCAACGGGGTCGACGACCACCGCATCGAAGCGCGCGCCGGCGAGGTGGTCCGCTTCTACCTGACCAATGTCGCCAACACGCGCACCTTCAACGTCCGCTTCGGGAATGCGCGCGTGAAGCTGGTCGCTTCCGACATCGGCAAGTTCGAGCGCGAGACCTGGGTGGAGAGCGTGGTCATCGCGCCCGCCGAGCGCTACGTGGTGGACGTGCGCTTCCCGGAGGCCGGGCAGGTGGGCATCACCAACACGATCCAGGCCGTGAACCACTTCCGCGGCACATTCTACCCGCACGAGGACACGCTGGCGGTGGTGAGCGTGAACGGCCCCGCTGTCGACGACGCCGTCACGCAGGCGTTCGATGAACTGCGCGAGAACCGCGACGTGGCCGAGGACATCGAACCCTTCCGGGCCCTGCTGGGCAAGCCGGTGGACTACGAACTGGTGACCACGGTCCGGGTGCGCGACCTTCCCGTGCCCATCGTGGCGTCGATGGAGGCCGACACCTTCTATGTGCCGCCCGTCGAGTGGAACGACGGCATGCCGATGATGAACTGGCTCTCCACGGGCACCCAGGTGACCTGGATCCTGCGGGAGCCGGCCAGCGGACGCGAGAACGGGGACATCCAGTGGCGCTTCCGCGTGGGCGACGTGGTAAAGATCCGGGTGTTCAACGATCCCGAGTCGTTTCACCCGATGAACCATCCCATCCACATTCACGGGCAACGCTTCCTGGTGACCGAGCGCGACGGCATCCCCAACACCAACCTGGTGTGGAAGGACACCACCATCCTGCCGGTGGGCTCGACCATGGATCTCCTCGTGGAGATGTCGAATCCGGGGTCATGGATGGTGCACTGTCACATCGCGGAGCACCTGCACGCGGGAATGATGTTCGTCTTCGAGGTTACGGAGGAGTAGTGCCGCCGATGTCATCACGCATGCCGTTCGTCATTGTGGTCCTGCTGATTCCGGGGTGTGCGGGATCTCCGGAGGCTCCGCCGGCGTCTCCTTCCCCCGAGCCCGCGGCTGTGGAGACGCCGGCTGCGGACGACGCCCCTCCCGCTGCGGCATCTCCGGCTCTTGTCGCCTTCTATACGGAGGAACAGGCCCGCCGCGGGCAGCGCGCGTTTCGTCAGGTCTGCTCCGACTGCCACTACACGAGCGAGTTCAAGGGCCCGGTGTTCACGGACGTGTGGGCGCGCCGCACCGCCCGCGACCTGTACCGCGAACTGCGCCGCACGATGCCCGACGACAACCCGGGAGGACTGCCGCGCCAGACCTACGTGGATGTGATGGCGTACATCCTGGAGTTGAACGGCTATCCCGCCGGTTCCGACGAACTTCCACCCGACGATCAAGTCCTGGGGAGCTTCAGGCTGACCCCGCCGGAACAGGATCCGGGGCGTTGACCCGCAGTCCCATGTTTCGGTACACTTGTCGGCTGTCGGCCCTTCGCCCGGGAATGGCGGCGGCCGCACCCGGACCAGAGTTTTCGGAGCCCAGGGAATGAAAGAAGGAATTCACCCGGCGTATCACCCGGTGGTGTTTCAGGACGCGTCCAACGGTTACGCGTTCCTGACCCGATCGACCGTCAAGAGCGACAAGACCATCAAGTGGGAAGACGGCAACGAGTATCCCCTGGTCAGCCTAGAGATCTCGAGTTCTTCGCACCCGTTCTACACGGGCACGCAGCGCATGGTGGATACCGCGGGCCGCGTCGAGCGCTTCCAGCAGCGCTATGCGCGACAGATGCGCAAGAAGTCCGACGCGGACGGGTCGGACGGGAAGTAGCCGGTCCGGGGATGGCGGCGGACACGATCTTCTCCCGCATCGTCCGACGGGAGATTCCGGCCGACATCGTCTATCAGGACGACCTGGTGACCGCATTTCGCGATATCGAGCCGGCCGCCCCCACGCATGTGCTGGTGGTGCCCAACCACACCATCGCAAGCGCGCGCGACGTAACGGACGACGACGAGCCGGTGCTGGGCCGCATGTTCGCGGTCGCGGCGCGGATCGCACGGGAGCAGGGCATTTCGGAAACCGGATACCGGTTGATCGTCAACTGCGGCGAGGACGGGTGCCAGGAGGTCTACCACCTCCACATGCATCTGATCGGGGGACGCCCGCTGGGACCCATGCTCGCGGGTCCCCGGGGCTCGTCCGCCCACTAGCACTCAAGGAAGGCGCAAGGTGGCAAAACGAGGAAAGATCGAACAGAACCTGAAGCGCGCGAAGCTGATCGAGCGCTATGCGGAGCGCCGTCGCGAGCTTCGGCAGATCATTGCCGACCCGGACAGGTCCACGGAGGAGAAGCGGGAAGCCCAATGGGCGCTGCGGAAGCTGCCGCGCGATTCCAGCGCGACGCGCTACCGGAACCGCTGCGGCACCTCGGGACGGCCCCGCGGCCACATCAAGAAGTTCGGGCTCTCCCGCATCGCATTCCGCGAGTGGTCCCTGGAGGGGAAGATCCCCGGGGTCCGCAAGTCCAGCTGGTAGCGCCCGGCCCGGGCGGCCCGCGGCGGTGTCCGCTCCCGCCGTCATCGCCGACGAACTCGGCGCCCACGTCTCGGTAGCGGGCGGGGTCGAGCGCGCGCCCGGCCGTGCGCGGGACATCACCGCCCTCAACCTTCAGCTCTTCACCAAGCAGCCGAACCGCTGGGCCGAGCCCACCCTCGACGGCGGGCGGGTCCGCGCCTTCAGGCAGGCGCGTGCGGCCGCCGGCATCCGGTGTGCCGCCGCACACGACTCCTACCTCATCAACCTGGCGTCCCCGAATCCGGACCTCTGGCGCCGGTCCCTGGACAGCTTCCGGGCCGAACTGGCGCGCGGCCGCGATCTGGGCCTGGACTTTCTCGTCACGCACCCGGGGAACGCCACCGACGGCGACATCGCCAGCGGCATCGCCCGCAACGCCGCGGCTCTGACCGAGGCGCTCGACGGGTGTCCGGATGGACCCCGCGTGCTGCTCGAGCTGACCGCGGGCGCCGGCACCACCGTCGGAGGCCGGTTCGAGCACCTCGCCGCGATCCGCGGGGGCGTGAGCGCGCCGCTGGACCAGCGCATGGGCGTGTGCTTCGATACCTGTCACGCGTTTTCCGCCGGGTACGATCTGGTTGGTGGCTACGAGGATGTCTGGCGGGCTTTCGACGACGCGCTCGGTCCGGGCTCGCTCGAGCTCTTTCATCTGAACGACTCGAAGCATCCCTTCGCTTCCCGCCGCGACCAGCACGAGATGATCGGCGAGGGTACGCTGGGCGAGGCTCCCTTTCGCCGCATCATGCGGGACGCCCGCTTCCAGGACATCCCCAAGCTGCTGGAGACGCCCAAGGGCGACGACGTGGTGTCGAACGACCGGCGCAACCTGGCACTCCTGCGTTCCTGGCGCACGTGACCGGGGCGCGGGTGCGAGGTCTGGCGGTCGTGAAAGGCCCGGCTCGCAGGCTGGTGTATGCCGGGCTTCTCCATCTGATGCTGATGGCGCTGTCGGCGGTGCCAGCCGCGGCGCAGATGCCGCTCACGGTGGAGGTGCGTGGGGGCGGGGTGTACTCGACCCCATTCGCCCGGGGGATTGCCGTGGTGCCGGCCGAGCTCGAGGCGGTGGCGCGCGACCTGAAGGTGGGCCCGCGGCCCGCCCCGGTAGCCGAGCTGGCCCTGGCGGCCCGGCCCGGGCCTGCGCTCGTGCTGGAGTTCCGTTCGGGTGTGAGCATCGCCGACGTGGCCGGAGCGGGCGGGGGCAACTCCTGGCCGGCCGGCCGGATGACCGCCGTCCACATTCTGGGCGGGGTTCGGGTTCCGCTGTCGCCCCTGCCGGAGGCGGACGTGCGTGCAGGGGCGGGAAAAGTGCTGTACCTGAGCAGCGACGTGAATCTGCTGGAAGAGAGCGGACGGACCGGCATGCTGCTGTCCGGCGGGTTCGGGTACCGCCTCCCCGGTCCGTTTCCAGCGGTCGGGGTGGCCGAGGCGCAGTGGCACGAGTTCGATCCTGCCCCGCTGGACGAAGCGCGCGCGGCAGCCGGTGCGGTCACTCGATTCCTCGCCTACCTCGCCGTGCCGGTGTGGGGGACGCCGTGAACCTGTGGCGGGGAACCGGATCGACGTGGCGGGCGGCCGTGTTGGGCGCGGTGCTCGTCACCGCCTGCGACAGCGCGACCGTCCCGGCGCTTCCGGGCCCCTACGACTTCCGCCTGGCCGTCTACGGCACCGACGGCCGCGCCCGCCAGCGAACCTTCCACTGGGACCGGGGCGCCGTCGTGCCGGTGTTCGTGGTGGACGCACAGCCGGGCGCTGACGACCTGCGGCGGGCTCTTGAGGGGGCGGTGCGGGCATGGCGGTCCGCCGCGGTGTTCGGCGAAGTGCGGTTGCGGGAGACCACCGACCTGGGCGAGGCGCGCGCGGTGCTGCGCTGGCACGATGCGACGGGCGTTCTCTCGACCCCCATGACGTGCCTGGGGCCCGTGACGGGCGCGGCCTCGACGCTCGGGTGCCTGAACGACCCCCGCGACGCGCTGCGCACCTGGCCCCGCCGCGACGGCGAACCCTCGCAGGTCATCTACCGCGTCGTCATCCGCCGAACCGACGACAGGGAGCTGCTCGACCGGCTGGTCATCCACGAGATGGGACACGTCCTGGGCATCCTGAGCCATTCGCCGGACCCGTCCGACATCATGTGGGCGGGCCCGGATCTGCCTCCGGCGCCCACCGCGCGCGATCGAAGCACCCTTCGTTCCCTCTACCAGACACCCGTGGATCTTCCCGTCGAATCGGCGTCTCCCGGACAATGACCGCGCGGTGTCGTCCGCGGGCTGCCCGAGCCGGGTGGTGGATCATCGGCGCCGTTGACTCGACTACCGAATGCCTGTACCCTCCGCGCAACCGAGTCGGCTCGCTCATCCCGTCGAGCCCGTCCTCACCAGGAGATTGCCTGCGGTGAGCAGTCAGAGCCCGCGTTCCGGAAGCGCCCGGAATCCGCGCATGCCGGTGGCCGTGCTCGGAGCCACGGGAATCGTCGGCCAGCGTCTGGTGCGCATGCTCGCCGGACACCCCTCGCTGCGGCTGGCCGAAGTCGTTGCATCGTCACGGAGCGCCGGACGGCGCTATGCGGACGTGGTGCAGTGGAGCCTGACCGGGGACATCCCGGACACGGCGGCCGGCCTGCCGGTGCGTGCCGTGGGCGATCGGCTGCGGAGCCGGCTGGTGCTCTCCGCTCTGCCGCGCGCCGTCGCAACCGACCTGGAACTCGACCTCGTCCGTGCCGGTCACGTCGTCTGCAGCAACGCCTCCGCCCACCGTCAGCGGGCGGATGTGCCCCTGATCGTGCCCGATATCAACGCCGGAGATCTGGATCGGATCCGATCCCAGCCCTGGTTCGCCCGGGGAGGCGCGCTGGTGACCAACCCGAACTGCGTCGTCGTCGGAGTTGCGCTGGCGCTTGCCCCGATCGAGAGGAGTTTCGGGATCGAAGAGGCCACGCTGGTCACCTTGCAGGCGCTGTCCGGCGCCGGGCTCAACGGCACGGCCGCGGTCCGGATGTCCGGAAACGTCGTTCCCTGGATCTCCGGCGAAGAGGAAAAGATCGGCCCCGAGCTCAACAAGATCCTCGGTACCCGCATTCGGGTCGCCGCCAGCACGAACCGGGTGCCCGTGCTCGACGGGCACATGGCGCATGTCTTCCTGACGCTGCGTGCGCCGGCTCAGCCGGAGGAGGTCGAGCGCTGCCTGCTCGAATATCGGCCATGCTCATCGCTGCCCGAACTGCCGACGCTCCCGGAACGGCCCATCGCGGTGCGCCGGGAGCCCGACCGGCCGCAGCCTCGCCTCGACATCGGCGCCTCGCGCGGCATGGCGGTCAGCGTCGGCCGCATACGCTCCGCCCCCCCACACGATCTCGCGCTCGTCACCGTGGTGCACAACGGGGTGCGGGGCGCCGCCGGAGCGTGTCTGGCCAACGCCGAACTGTGTGTCCTGCGCGGGCTGCTCGAGAGCGGCGGATCGAGGGACGGAGGCTGATCGCCGGCTGTTGGACAAACGCGGGCGGCATCGCTACTTTTGCCCTGCGTTTCGGAGGCCCATCGATAATTGAGCCAACACAATGAGGCCGGGACTGGCTCTCGCGCCGGACGCAACGCCCCGGGAAAGGGGACTGCGGAACTCGCGGGGAGGTCGCCAAGGATTCGTACCCGGGCTTCAAATATCTCCTCCGAAATGCCGGGAGGCTGGCGTCCGACGGGGCGCCGGTCTCCTGTTTTTCTGATGGTCGTATTCGTGTCCGCAGCGGGAAGGGAGAGATGCCGCGGGTAAGGATCACGCGGAGAATGCACTTCTGCGCCGCCCACCGACTGCACCGGACCGACTGGTCCGATGAGCGCAACCACGAGGTGTTCCGCAGCTGCGCCAATCCCAACTGGCACGGCCACAACTACGAGTTGGACGTGACCGTGGAGGGACCGGTCGACCCGGACACGGGTTACGTCATGGACCTGAAGCAGTTGCGCGATCTGGTGCAGGGCGGTGTGATCGACGAAGTGGACCACGCCAACCTGAACATGGATGTCGGTTGGCTGGACGGGATCATTCCCACCACGGAGAACGTGGTGGTGGCGATCTGGCACAGGCTGCGCGAACGCATGCCTCCGGAGGTGGAACTGGTGAAGCTGATCCTGTGGGAGACGCCGAGAAACCGGGCGGAGTACTCGGGTGAGTAGCCGCGGTCTGGGACTCCTGCGGGGGAACGGCCCCGCCCCGGGTCGAGCGAAGGCAGCCGGTTCCCCCGCGGATTCGCTGGCCCGGGCCTCGTTCGAAGAACTCGTGACCGAGATCATCCGCCGCATCGGCGAGGATCCCGGCCGGCAGGGTCTGGTGCGCACGCCGGAACGGGTGGCGCGGGCGATGGAGCTCTTCACCAGCGGGTACGCGCAGGCGCCCGAGGACGTGATGGCCGGCGCGCTCTTCCAGGAGAGCCACCAGAACATGGTGCTGGTGCGCAACATCGAGATGTATTCCCTGTGCGAGCACCACCTGTTGCCGTTCTTCGGCAAGGTCCACGTGGCGTACATCCCGAACGGGCGGATCGTCGGGCTATCCAAGACCGCGCGCATCGTCAACGTCTTCGCGCGCCGGCTCCAGGTTCAGGAGCGGCTGACCGAGCAGATCGCCCAGGGGCTGTGGGATGTCGTGCATCCACAGGGCGTAGGCGTGATCGTGGAGGCGCACCACCTGTGCATGATGATGCGTGGCGTCGAACAGCAGAACTCCTCGACCCTCACGTCGGCGATGCGCGGGTCGTTTCTGGAGGACTCGCGGACCCGCGAGGAATTCCTCGCGCTGGCGCTGAAGGCGGGGAACCTGGAGTAAGCCCGTGAGCGACCTTGCGGGCTGCTCCGCGCTGGTGACGGGCGCGACCAGCGGAATCGGCGCAGCGTGCGCGCGAGCCCTGGCATCCGCCGGGGCGGAGGTGTTCCTGGTGGCGCGCCGGCGCGACCTGCTCTCCCGCATCGCGGACGAGACCGGCGGGCACGATCTGCCCGCGGATCTCGGCGACGACAGCCAGGTGGAGGACCTGTCGGCGGAGGTGGCGGCGCGCCTGGACGGTTCGCCCGATGTCCTCGTCCACGCGGCGGGCGTGTTCTCCCTCGCCCCCCTGCACGAGACCGGCGTGGAGGATCTGGACCGCAGCCTGACCGTCAACCTGCGGAGCGCCTTCCTGTTGGCGCGCGCCTTCCTTCCCGGCATGCTGCGCCGGAACCGCGGACACATCGTGCTGGTGGGATCGGTGGCGGGACGCACGGCGTTTCCAGAGAACAGTGCCTACTCCGCCTCCAAGTTCGGGCTGCGCGGCATGCACGAGGTGCTGCGCGAGGAAACCCGCGGAACGGGCGTGCGCACTTCGCTGGTCGAGCCGGGCGCGTGCGACACTCCGCTCTGGGATCCCATTGACCCGGAGCGCCATCCCGGGCTTCCGCCCCGGGACGGAATGCTCGAGCCTCGGCAGGTGGCCGAGGCGATCCTGTTTCTCGTCACCCGCCCCTCCAGCGTTCAGATCCCCCTTCTGCAGATCGAGCGCACGTGAGGCGGGCGGTCCCGATCCTGCGCCGTCGCCGGTCGTGAATCCGCAGCTCACCGAGCGCCTGATCTGTCCGCGTTGCGGTCCCGGCTTCGGCCTGGTGCTGCGTGCGGACCGGGTGGAGCAGGGGAGGGTGCTCGACGGCTTTCTGGGCTGCTCCAACTGTCGCGTGCTCTACCCGGTTGCGCGAGGCGTCGCAGACCTGCGTCATCCTCCGCGTTCGCGGTCCCATCGTCGCGCTCGCGCCGTTGCTCCGCCGACGTCGCGGGATGCGCCGGAGCGCGATGCGCTGCGTCTTGCCGCGCTGATCGGCGTGGCTCGGGGCCCCGCGTTGATCGCGGTTGCCGGCGACCTGGCGGGCCACGCATCCGAGCTGGCCTCCCTCCTCCCCGACGTGGAGGTGGTGGCGCTGGCCCCCCGGTTCCACTCCAACCCCCCTGCGGGAGCGACCCATCTCATGGCATCCGAACGACTGCCGCTGCGCGACGGATCGCTGGCTGGGATCGCGCTCGCCGGGTCGTGGGCCGAACTTCTGCTCAAGGACGGTTTACGATGTCTGGCGCGCTCCGGGCGCATTGTCCTCGTGGGTGCGTCTCCCGAAGGCGAGAAGGTGTTCCATGGCCAGGGCCTGACGGTGCTGGCGGACGAAGCGGGCGTGCTGGCTGGGCGCCTCGGTCAGGGGTAGAGCGTGTTTGCTTCCCGCCCCGGCTGCGGATAGTTTTTGCAGCCATCGGCACTCGCGATCCCCATCCTCCTTCCCCCGTAAGCAACGTACGAAATGGGTTGGATAAAAGGTCTTTTCGGGGGCTCCGGCCCCGACAAGACAGACTACCATGAGGATGCGCGCGCCCTCGTCGAGGAGGGCAGGTTCCAGGACGCGCTGAACTCCTTCAATCTCGCCCTGAAGGAATCTCCCGGAGATCCGATCATCCTGCAGGAAATCGCCATGGTCTACACCCGGATCGGGATGTCGGACGAAGCGGCGAAGACCTATCGCCACGTTTTGCGCAAGCACCCGGATACGGCCGGGGCCCACTACGGGCTCGGGTTTCTGCTGCGGCGGGCCGGACAGAAGAGGGCCGCCGTAGATCACCTCAGCACCTTCCTGGCCAACCCTCCGCAGGGCTCCGAGTACGAGCAGCACATCTCCCACGCGCGCAGCACGCTCGCGACCCTGATGCGTGAACTGGAGCAGGGGTCCGCCGATGGGGATGGATAGGGAGGTCCGGCTTTCCTGGCTTGGCTCCGGCCGTGCCTACGAGGGGCGGTCCGGGGTTGGCGATCCCGCTGTGATCATCGACGGAGAAGGCGCGCGCGGGCCTTCCCCGATGGACACGGTCCTGTTGGGTGTCGCGGCCTGCATGGGGATCGACATCGAGGAGATTCTGCGCAAGTCGCGGGTGCCGCTCGAGGAACTGGATTTCGTCGTGCGGGGTGCGCGCGCGGAAGATCATCCCCGGCGCTACACCCGAATCGACTTCGACATCGCTCTCTCCGGGCCCCGACCCGGGGACGAAGCGCGGGTCGAGCGCGCGGTCGAACTGTCGCGCGACAAGTATTGCAGCGCCCTCAATTCGCTTCGCACCGACATCCGGCTGACGACCCGCATCCGGACCCGAACGCCGGCTTCGACGCCGGGGGCGCCGTGACCTCCCCCACGCTCACCAGCCTGTTTCTCGAGGCCGTCGATCGATTCGGGGACGCAACCGCGCTAAGGGCGCCGAACGCCGACCTGACGTGGTCGCGGATCTCCTACAATGAAGTGTTCCGCACTGCCAGGGCGGCGGCCAGCGGGCTGCGGGCGCTCGGGGTTGAACGCGGAGACGCGGCGGCCATCCTGTCCAACAACCGCCCCGAGTGGGCGATCGCCGACTACGCCTGCCTGTGTGCGGGCGTCCGCGACGTCCCCATCTATCCCAGCCTGACCGCGCCGCAGATCGCCTACATCCTGCGGGACTCCGGTGCTCGGGCGGTCTTCGCCGAGGACGAGGAACAGCTGACCAAGCTGATGGAGATTCGGGACCAGTGCCCCGAACTCCGTCACATCATCGTTTTCGATCCTCCGGGCGAGACTCCCGAAGGCGTCCTGGCGTGGCGCGACTTCGTACAGCTCGATCCCGTCGGCCTGAGCGACGAGGCGTTTCGCGAGGAGGCGCTCGCCGCGCGGCCCGAGTCGGTTGCCACCATCCTCTATACCTCGGGCACGACCGGGAATCCGAAAGGCGTGCTGCTCACGCATGCCAACGTCGGGTCCAACGTGCGCGTCTCCCGCACGCTGCTCGACATTTCCGACACCGACAACACGCTCAGCTTCCTGCCCCTGTCGCACGTCTTCCAGCGCATGGTGGACTACGTGTTCTTCAACGTGGGGTGCACCATCGCCTATGCCCGTGACATGACGACCGTGGCCGAGGACCTGAAGATCGTCCGGCCGACCGTGGCCGTTTCGGTTCCCCGGCTGTACGAGCGGGTGTACAACGCGGTGACCGGAGCGACTGGCGTGAAGGGACTGCTGGTGGGCTGGGCGGCATCCGTGGGGCTCGCGCACGCCGACGCGGTGCTGGCAGGCCGCGATCCGGGCTGGTGGACGCGGGCCCGCAAGTCCCTGGCCGACAAGCTGGTGTTCAGCAAGCTGCGCGCGGCCGTGGGCGGACGGCTGCGTTTCTTCGTCAGCGGCGGCGCACCGCTTTCGCCCGGCATCAACAAGTTCTTCTTCGCCGCCGGGCTTCAGATCCTCGAGGGATACGGGCTGACGGAGACCAGCCCGGTCACCAACGTGAACACCTTCGAGAACTTCCGCATCGGCACGGTGGGCAAGGCGGTTCCGGGCACGGAGATCCGCATCGCCTCCGACGGCGAGATCTGCATTCGCGGCCCCCAGGTCATGAAGGGATACTTCAACCGTCCCGAGGACACCGCCGAAGCCATCGACGAGGAAGGGTGGTTCAAGACGGGCGACATCGGCGAACTCGACGAAGACGGCTTCCTGCGCATCACCGACCGCAAGAAGGACATCATCGTCACCGCGGGCGGCAAGAACATCGCGCCGCAGCCCATCGAGAATGATGTCAAGCTCGATCCCTACATCGAGCAGGCCGTCATGGTGGGCGACCGGCGACCCTTCCCGTCGCTCCTGGTGGTGCCCGACTTCGAGCAGTTGAACCAGTGGGCGGCCGCAAGCGAGATCGACGCGTCGGACCCCGGGGCGCTGCTCCGTGATGCGAGGTGCCAGGAGTTCCTGGGGGGCAGGGTGAAGGAGTCGCTGGCGGGGCTGGCCCGCTTCGAGATGCCCAAGAAGACGGCTTTCCTGGCGTCGACGTTCACGATCGAGGACGGGACGCTCACCCCGACGCAGAAAGTGCGGCGACGGACCGTGGAGGAGCGTCACGGCGCGCTCATCGAGTCGCTGTACGACGAAGCGAACGTCGACCGCGACTACTTCACCGACTGAGCGGGCCTTCCGGAATCGAGGGAGCTTCGGGTGTCCGACGCGCACCGGGTGGTGCTGATTTCAACGCCGGGAGCCGAAGCCGGGCGGCAACTGGCCCGCGCCCTGGTGGAGGAACGGCTGGCCGCGTGCGGGAGCGTAGTGCCCGCAGTGACGTCGGTGTACCGCTGGCAGGGCGCGGTGGAGGAGGAGGAAGAGGCGCTGGTGGTGCTCAAGACGGCGGCCGACCGGGTCGAAGCGCTCACGCGGCGGACGCGCGAACTCCATCCCTACGAGGTTCCGGAGATCCTCGCTCTCCCCGTTGCGGCCGGCAATCGCGCTTATCTGGAGTGGGTTATCGAGGAGACGCGCACCGCGCCGTCCGGGCCCGCCGACGCGCCGACCTGATGGACAGGCTTCCCCGCGGGGCCCATATTGGTGCCGGCATCGGGGGATTCGCCTCCCGTCTCCACGAACACCCAACCGGTCGCGCGAGGGAAACATGAGCTGGGTGCCTGGCGGCTACATCTTCACCCACGTGGTCTTCTGGGGCGTCGTGGCGCTGGTCGCGGTGGGAACCAACGCGGTCGCGATCATGATGGTCACCGGTCTGATGCTCCTTCTGGTCCCGGAGTCGCTCAGGCGCTGAGCCCTCCCCGGAGGAGGACTGAATGCTGCTGAAGATACTGGGCGGCGTCCTCGCGCTTGCGCTCGGCGTCTTTATGGGGCTCTCCTTCGGCAAGGGCCCTACCGTGGAAGAGGTCGAAGAGCGAATGGGCAAGAACCTGCCCCGGGAGCGGGCCACCCGCCACTTCACCTTCCTCGGCCTGATGCAGAAGAAGCAGCAGCGGGGGTCGCACCGTCGCCGCCAGAGGTCCCGCGGGCCGTTCGACCTGTCCAGCTAGGCCAGACTGCCGTGGGGGCTACCCCACCAGCCGGGTGACCAACACCAGCACGGTGCCGATGATCCCCCCGAGCACGTAGCCCAGCCGCACGATCAGCTTCAGCTCCCGCTCCGTCACCCGCCGCACGATCTGCTCCATGCGCGCGGCGGGAAACGCCAGCACCTTCTCCTCGACGCGACGCGCCACGTCGATCTGCCGAACCACGGCGGGCACCTGAGCCTGCAGCCATTCCCAGACCGGTGCGCTCAATCCCTCCTTCAGACGGTCGGCGGCGCCATCCGGAAGCCAGCGCGCGGGAACTCCGATGGGGCGGTCGAGGACGGTGTCCACCAACTGGCGGGTGGTGCCGTCGATCAGTTGGGCGGCGGCGTCGCTGCGGGCGAGGGATACCAGCCCGCCCGCGATCGACGCGGGAGGAACGCGTTCCAGCACCTCGCCCCAGCTTCGCGCACCCGCCTCGTGCAATGCCGCCTCGAGCTTCTCCACCAGGAAGCTGCGCGTGGCGGGATCGCGGGCCGTCGAGGCCACCCAGTCGGCCAGCGTCCGGCGCGCCGCGACCACGCTCTCGCTGTCAGCCTCGCCCAGCACCAGGTGGACGGGGCGGCGCAGGAAGTCTACGACCGCGTCGTTGATGCCGCGCGACATGGCCGCCTGCACGGCGGGATCCTTCAGTAGATGCGCGATCTGCTCCGCGCCCTCTTCCCGGATGGTGTCCAGCACCCGATCCACGGTGTCTTCGGTGATGACCAGGCGCGCCACCACCCGCTGGTGAAAGCGCAGGTCGCGCAGAAATCGCTGCAACAGATCGTGGATGCCCCGCTCGAAGCGGGCCCGCGCCCGATCGTCCTCCAGCAGGGCGCCGAGCCGGGCGATCGCGAGCGGCAGGTAGTTGGAGAGCCCGCGCTCGAATGCCGCCACCATTCCGGGCGGAATCGTCTGCTCGAAGGTCTTCTCGGGCGAGAGCAGCGAGCGGGCGGCCGACGACAGGTAGTCGTCCACCGCGCGGTAGAAGCCGTCGCTGCCCAGCGTGCCCTCCATCCATCCGTCGAGCGCGGAGGCCAGAGCGGCGCTGCGCGCGGGCGTGAGCGCGCCGCCGATGGGCACGTCGGAGAGCGCTTCCACCACCGACCCGGCGCGGTCGGCGACCGCACGCTCGAACTCCTCGGAGTCGAGCCAGGCCGCGATCTGCTCACGGACCCTGGCCGCCGAGTGGTGCAGAGCCGATTCCACCTCGGGCAGGATCGACTCGGGCAGCATCTCCCGGAGGGAACCGCGCTCCTCCAGGAGCAGCACGTCCACGAACCCGCCCAGGCGCCGGTCGAAGGCACGCCGGAATTCCTCGTCGGCGAAGGTCCGCTCCAGGTCGGATTCGGTGAGCAGGCGGTTCCCCACCGTGCGCCCGATGGCCGCAGCCAGGCGGGGCTGGTTCTTGGGAACCGCGCCCTGGAGGAGGCCGATCTTCCTGCCGCGCACGCGCAGCGGCTCGTACGGGTGGAAGAGCATCCAGATCGCGACCGAGTTGGTCAGCCCGCCCGCCAGCGCACCGAAGGCGATGGTGAGCAGCGGGGCGATCAGGTTCTCGAGCAAGGGGCGACCTGGCTCACGGTGCGCGATGGTAGAGGATGCCGCGCACGGGATAGGCGACGGTCTCGATCGTGATCGAGCCCTCCACTTCCGAGATGGCGATCAGGGGCAACTGTGGACCCGGCCCCTCCCCGGCCTCCATGTGCGTGCTCATGGCCTCGATTCTACCGGTCAGGTCGGCGTCGGGCGACTGGAAGCGCCACGCAACCGGAACGTCCCGCCGGGCCGGCTCGAACGCCCTGGAGCGGGTCGCCGTCACCGTCACGTCCGGCCAGTCGAAATTGCGCGCGCGCAGCATGCCCCATCCCTGGAACGTGGAGTCGGCGGCCGCATCGAAAGGTCCGCGCAGAAACACGTGGATGTCCTCGGAGACGAGAAGCGCCCAGCTTTCGGGCATCGCGTCCGAGGCCTGACGCGCGAAGGAAATGTCGACCAGCGTCCCCGCAAGGGCGTTCTCGGACAGAATGGTCGAGGCCTCTCTCACCTGGACCAGTTCTCCCGGACGACTGCTCCATCCCGCCACCGCCTCCCCGAGCCACATCTCCAGTTCCCGGCCCGCGCTGCGATACAGGAGGGCCGTCAGCGCGTCCCGTTCCGCAACGACGATGCGGATGCCCTCGTGGGGAATGATGCGCCATGGCGCGCGGACCGGGGGAGTCTCCCACGAGGACTGGAAGAACGCGTCCCACACGCCTCCGCGCGCCAGCCAGATGCGGGCGTCCCGGTCGACGGCCTCCTCACGGGTGCTCGCCGAGAACGACCAGGCAACCACCAGCGGGCTCTCATCCTCTAACGCAAAGAAGGCCAGATGACGCTCGTACCGATTGCCCGCGAACGAGTCCAGCGGCGCAAGGGCCGGGTCTTCGACGCGCGCGCTGCCGGGGTTCCCGGGCTCGGCGGTGCATGCGGCGGTCACCAGGAGCGCCGCGGGCAACAGGCGGGCCATGCTCATCGGACGGGGGCCGCAGCTTGACGAAACGCGGTCTCGACCACCACGTTGCCGCCGGGACGAACCCACCCGCCTTTCACCACGCCCATCCATCCCCTCCTCAGAGCAGATACCCATGGAATACAATCCGGACCTTCCCTTCTACCGGCGGCTGCACTGGCAGGTTCTTGCCGCGATGATCCTGGGTTCGCTCGCCGGGGTCACCTTCGGCGAAGCCGGGGCCGAGGCGATCGGCTGGATCGGCGAACTGTTCATGCGGCTGCTGAGGATGATCATCGTGCCGCTGGTGCTCACCTCGATCGTGTCCGGAGTGGCGTCGGTGGGTGGAGGCCGGGCCGTGGGCCGCCTGTTCGGCAAGACGCTGGGATACTACGTCGTGTCCAGCTTCCTCGCCGCTTCGGTGGGGCTCCTGATGGTCAACCTCTACCGGCCGGGGGTGGGGTCCAACATCGTCGAGGCATCCACCGGCACCATGAGGTGGGACGCGCCGGAGTCGTTCATCCGGGTCGTCCTCGGCAGACTGCCG
>VYDD01000129.1 GCA_009843625.1 Gammaproteobacteria bacterium
GTCCGCGGGTGGTGCCGGAGCGGGAGGGGCGTCCGTGAACAAGCCGCTTCCGCTCGCCCCGATCATCAGGGCGACGCCCAGGACGGCCGTGGCGCCAGAGAGTGCATTCATTCCGTGGCCTCCGGATCGCGGACATGCGCCACCACGCCGGCCCGCCCGGACGACGCAAACCACCCGGTCGGACCGGCCTGATCTCGCAGGTCGGAGATGCAGACAATTTCCTACGACTAACATAGGTTTCCACAGACGGGTTCGCCACCATGGGCGGGCCGGAAAACAGAGAGGCGGGTGCAGGATGTTCAACCAATTCGTTCGCAGGTCGTGCGCGTGTGCACTTCTGCTCGTTTCGTGCCTCAACCCGCCGCTGGAGCCCCAGCCGCTGACGGTCACCCTCACCGCGAGCCAGGAGAGCGCGGCTGTGGGCCAGGAGATCCGCTTCCGCTACGAGTCGCGGGGCACCAACCTGTCGCAGACCGTGGTCGAATACGGCACGGGCGACATGGAGACCATCCCGTTCCTCTACACCGGCGGCGCACCCGTCAACATCAACTCGCAGGCCGGGCACTTCGACTACGCCTACGAGGAGCCGGGCACCTACGTCGCGCGCGCGACGGTGTCCACGGTGGCGGGAGACTCGCAATCCGCCACGGTGACGGTTCAGATCAGCGGCTCGTGATGTGCAGCCGCCCTCCTACATCCCCTGACTCTCGCTCCCGGGCCAGGGAGGACTTGCTCGTCGCGGCCTTCGTGACGGCCATGGCCCTGTCAGGAAGCGCGTCGGAGGCGGTCGCCCAGTGGGTTGAGCCGCCCGGCCGAGGCTGGATGGACGTCTCGGTGTTTCACCTGGACACGCGGGACGCCTTCCACTCCGACGGTGACATTCGGGCCTTCGACCCCTTCACCCAGGGGCACGCCGTAAGCACGTCCGCGTTCACCACGGTCGCGATGGGGCTGGCTCCGGGCGTCGACGCATGGGTGCAGGTGCCCCTCCAGCGTCTGCGGTTCGACGATCTGGGCGGCGACCGGCTGCGCACGGGCATTGGCGACACGCGCTTCTACCTGCGCGTTCAGCCCGGCCGCTACTTCGGGAGCGGGATTCCGCTGGCAATCCGCGGCGGGGCGAAGGTGCCCGTCGGTGATTTCGCCGTGGACGCGGAGATCATTCCGCTTGGGGACGGCCAGAGAGACTGGGAGCTGGTCCTCGAGCTGGGCCACTCCTTCTACCCCGTGCCCGCATATGTGAGCGCCTGGATCGGCCACCGCTGGCGGGAACAGAACCTGAAGTCGCGCAGGGACTTCGGCGACGAAGTGTTCTTCCTGCTTTCCGGGGGAATCGAATTCGGACGCCTGGGGACGACCCTCATCGCCGAGGGCTGGGACGGAGGGGTTCCGGTCATCGAAGGGCTCTCTATCGCGACGGCATCCCGCTCCATGCTGCGCCTCACGCCCTCCCTCAGCTACAGGCTGGGAGCTGGCTCGGCGAAGGCCGGAGTCCAGATTCCTCTGCGCGGCACCAACCTGCCCGCTGGCAACACGCTGGTGATCGGCTATTTTGTAAGGTTGGGGGCGGAGACCTGACCCCGTCGAGCCCTTACTCCTGATACTGTGCGGCACGATACGCCATGACTCAATTGAAACACGCCCCGGTCCTCCATCGCCGACTCGCTCTGACGGTGATCACGCTCTCGCTCCTGGCCTCGCCGGGATACGGGCAGTGGATCGAACCCGAGCGCCAGGGGTGGGCCTCGTTCGCCATGTACTATCTCGACACCCGCGAGGAATTCAGCCCCACGGGCGAAGTCCGCAGCATCCTTCTGGACGGTCACGCGCAGACCGCTTCCTCCTTCCTGACTCTCGCGATGGGAATCGCCCCCGGGGTGGACATCTGGGTGCAGCCGTCCTACCACCGCCTCGAGTTCGCCGACTTGGTAGGCACCCGCATTTCGTGGGGGTTCGGCGATACCCGCGTGTTCGTGCGCACGGCTCCGCTGCGGCTTCTGGGCAGCGACTTCCCCTTCGCGATCCGCGCAGGCACCAAGCTTCCGACCGATTTCGATTCCGGCACCGACATCATCCCCCTGGGAGACGGGCAACGCGACTGGGAAGTGATGGCGGAGGTGGGGCACTCCTTCTGGCCGCGGCCCTTCTACCTGCAGACGTGGGCCGGATACCGGTGGCGCGAGGCGAAGGAGGACGGAAGCGACTTCGGCGACGAGCGTTTCTTCAACGTGAGCCTGGGCGGCGGCGGGGAGCCGCTTGGCTTCAAGATCCAGCTCGAGGGGTGGTACGGCGGAGCGTTCACTGCCCCGGGACTTGGCGGGGCGGGACTGAAGCGCGAGATGGTGCGGCTATACCCCGCGCTGCTGGTGACCGCGGGTCCCGGGCAGGTGGAACTGGGCTCCCGGCTGCCCCTGTCGGGCCAGAACCTCGCCACCGGCCCCGAAGTCGTGGTGGGCTACTTCACCCGCCTTTCGATTTAGGCTGGCCGCCGACTCAACTCAGGTAGGTCAGAAGTTCCGGGTCGTACAGATCGCCGACGAAGTCGGTGTACCCATTGAAGAGCAGTGTCGGTTGCTGCTCACCGCCGGTGTTGGCATATAGCTGCCTTTCCTCGGCCTGCGACCAGCGCGGATGGGGCACGTCCGGGTTGACGTTCGAATAGAACCCGTACTCCGTCGGCGCATAGTCCGACCAGAAGGTGGGCGGAATGGTGTCGGTGAACTCGATCTCGAGGATACCCTTGATGCTCTTGAAGCCGTACTTCCACGGAAGTGCGAGCCGCAGCGGAGCTCCGTTCTGCTTGGGCAGGGGCTCGCCGTAGGCGCCCGTGACCACGAAGGCCAGCTCGTTCATGGCTTCGTCCAGCCGCAAGCCTTCGTAGTAGGGCCAGGGCCACTGCGAGCCGCTCTCCTGTCCGCGCGCCTCCTCGGGGCGGTGGAAGCTGCGGAAGGCGACGTACCGCGCGGAAGACTGGGGCTCGGCCAGCTCGATCAGCTTGCTCAGCGGATAGCCGATCCAGGGAACCGTGATCGACCACGCCTCCACGCACCGCAACCGGTAGAGTCTCTCCTCGATCCCGAATCTGGCCTCGAGCGCGTCGACGTCCCAGGTGCCCGGGGCGTTGCAGAGCCCGGAGAAGGTCACCGTCCAGGGGCGCATCCGGAACGGTCCCGTCAGCCGCCACACATTCGTCTTGGTCGTCGTGAACTCGTAGAAGTTGTTGTACGTCGACGTGACCCTGCGTTCGGTGGTCGCCCGTGAGCCAACATCATACCTGATGTTCCGCTCGGGTGGATACAGGTCGGCGTTGGGAGAAGCGCAGATGGTATGCAGCGGGTCTCGCGGCGGATCGTCGTCGCACGTGGCGGCGTTCGCATCCGGCGGGGTTACGGGCTGAGTGGGATCCGCGGGGTCCGGCGGCGGATCCGGCTCGACGGGATCTTCTTCGTTCGCGATGAACCTGGAGCCACACGCGGCGGATCCCAGCGCGGCCACCCCGATGCCCAGCGCGCGCACGAATTCGCGACGCCGCAGATACACCCCGTGGGGCGTCGCCTCGGATTCCGGGATTCGCCACCCGGGCGGGATGATGATGTTCGCCATCTTCTTCTCTCGTACCTCTTGTTGCGGACAGGGCAGCGGGACGTAAAGGATGTCCCACCCGTCACCGTTCTACGGCTCCGCGGGCTCACAGGGTCCCGGTTTTGGCAGGTCCAGGCCTGCATCGACCGTGAAGCGCTTACGCACGACCGACCCGAGGACACCCGTGCCGTCCCCGTGGAGGCTGGGAACGCGAACGATGCCCGACGGGTTGAAGGCGCCGCGCCGTACCCAGTTGACGTAGTTGCGGTCGGCGGCGGCGATCACTACCTCCGCCTGCGTTCCGAAAGGTAGTCCCTCCTGCAGGACCAATGCCAGATCACGCCCCAGGTTGGGACGATCGAACAGGCCGAACTCCGAGGGGAATACGATCGTGGTATCCGCTTCCGATACGGACAGCCCGACCAGGAGCAGCGGGTCTTCCTCCACTTCGATGTTCGTGTCCTCCAGCGCTGCGGTGAGGTTGATGATCTGCGTCTCGGAAATGTAGGCCCACGCGCCTTCGGCGCGGGTCCATTCCACGGTGAGGCGTTGGGCCGGCTCCAGGGAGCATTTCCGCCGGCGATTGATGCGCGGGGTCTGGAGTTCGTAGGGGCCCGGTACCCGCGTCTGCCCCGTGATGCGGCCTCCGTCGGGCAGACGAACGATCGCTTCCACGAAGGAACCGGGACCGAAGTAGCGGGGGTCGAGCGGTTGCGCGAAATAGCACGATCCCGGGAAATCCTCAGGCAGTTCGTCGCCGGCACAGAAGGAAGCCTCCGCCGGACGGAGACGAACGGTGGAGGCGCGGGACTCCGCGCGCAGGAACACGTCCGCGGAGGACAGCTCCTGCGTCGAGCCGGAACTCCCCAGCGTGCGATGGATCCACGCACTGGCGGAGATACCGTCGACATCGGAGGAGAGGTAGACCTCGGCGACGACCACGTCCTCGGACTGCGCCACGGTGATCTCTTGCAGTTCGCACGCCGCGACCGACGCCACCAGTGCCGTCAGCGCGCAGGTCGTGCCGAAGCCGCGACTCATCAGAACGCCACCTCCACCCCCACGGTGGGCAGAATGGGGAACATCGACAGACCGGAGCGGGTCGCCGTTTCCGCAGAGTAGTCGAAGAAGTAGAAGAGCACGTTCCTGCGGTTGTAGACGTTGAGCACGTCCAGATGGGGCGTCAGCGTGCCCCAGCCGAAGGTGAAGGTTCTGCGCATGCTCAGGTCGAGGCGGTGATACGCCGGGTAGCGGTTGCCGTTGCGGGAGCCGAGCAACATGGCATTGGCTTCGTCTTCCTGCATGGTGAGGCGCCCACCTGACACGTTCTGCGGCGAAAAGTACACGAACGACGCCAGCGGGCGGGTGTAGGGCAACCCGGTTCCCAGGTTCCACCGCAGCCCGCCGCGCAGGCCCGCCGGCATGGGAATCCGCAGGACCACGTCCAGGTCCAGCCGGCGGTCGAAGATGGGTGGGTAGGTATGGTCGGGCGGCGGGTTCCGGCCACTCAGGAAGTTCGGGAAGGTGCGGGTCGCGCGCAGCCAGGAAGCGGACACCCATCCGGTCACGCCCTCACCGGTCTTGCGCACGAAGAAGTCGATTCCGCGCGACCGGCCACTGCCGGGCAACAGGTCGTCGTCGCCGCGGTTCGGGTCGTCGACCGGGTTGAAGGTGGTGACGCCATCGAAAAGCCGCTCGTAGGTTTCCAGCGATGCAAACCACCCTCCCGGAAAGTATGCATCGATCCCTGCCTGGACCTGGTCGGAGGCGATGTGGGGCGCCAGGTGGCCGGTGAGCACCCATACATCGATGCCGATGGGAACCTCGTCGTCCCGCGCCGAGTGCAGAAACTGAGTGAAACGCCCGGCCGCGGCCTTCACCGCGACGTCGCCGCCCCGGAAGAACCGCTTTACCGCGATCCTCGGGGCAAGCTGGTTGATGGGATCGCCCGGGGAGGGTGCCCAGCGGTCCGCCCGAAGCCCCGCTTCGACCAACCAGGCCAGGCCGCCCCTCCACTCGGCATGCGCGAAGACGCCGCCGAGCCATCCTTCGCCCGAATTGTCGGTGAATTGCGTGCCCCCCGCCCGGACCAGATTGAGGTGCGTCATCCGGTCCGCCGAGACCCCGCTCTTGAGCGTCCAGCGCCGACCGAGGGCATGTTCCAGTTGGGCGCCCAGCGACAGCTGCGAGATGCCGCTGCTGAACTCCGTATCCGAGAAATCGGGGAAGGCCAGCGCGGAGTTGAAGCGGGTGTAGCCTGCCCGCACATCGAGGGCGCCTCCGTCGCGGCGAGGCATGGTCCAGCGCATGCCGATGAGGTCGTTGCCCCATTCCCAGGCCGCGCGCAGGGGAAAGCCGTCTTCATCGTCCTCGTCGACCTCGGTCAGGTTGAAGACGTCGTCGCCCGTGTAGGCCGTGATCAGGATACGGCTTCCGCCGGGCGTCCACCCCTCCACCACGCCCTGGAAGTCCGTGAGGTGGTAGGGGACCGACCTCGGCAGCTGGTCGAACCAGGAGCGCCGGCCGGACGCCCGCCACTTGAGACGCTGGAGCCCGAGCGTCCGCTCCACCCCCGCCGGCACCCTGCCTCCGAGGGCCGCGCGCGCGGCAAGCAGCGACACGCCCCCGCGGACATTGAAATCGTCGGTCCCGGGATCGCTTTCGACGAGCAGCAGCGACGACACCCGGCCGCCGTGCTCGGCGGGGAAGCCACCCGAGCTCAGCTCGACCCGTCCCACCATGTCGGCGTTGAAGACCGAAAAGATGCCGCCCAGATGGAACGGGTTGAAGATGGGCACGCCGTCCAGCAGGATCAGGTTCTGATCCGCGGAGCCGCCGCGCACGTTGAAGGACGCCGTGAAGTCGGAGGTGGACACCACCCCGGGCAGCACCTCGACCGCCCGGATGGGATCCGCTTCCGCGAGCCCGGGAACGAGGCGGAGTTCCGCCTGCGAGATTTCGCGGACGGTCACGCCCGCGGTCTCCAGGAAGCGGCTGCGCTCGCGGGTTTCCGCCGTACTGACGGACACACCCTCGAGCACCACGGGGGTGGCGGTGAGCGTGACGTCGACCTCGATGCGCCGATCGGCGACGATCTCGACGGGTCGTTCGATTTCGCCATACCCGATTCGCTGGACGCGCAGCAGATACCGCCCGGGCGGCAGGCTCTCGATCCGGTAGTAGCCGAAGCGATCCGACTCCGCGATGCGGTCGACCTGGGCCGGCGCATCCGGGAGGGCGAGCAGGATATTGGCGGCGAAGACCGGGGGACCATCGGAGTCGACGACCCGGCCCTCCACGCCGCCGGTCTGAGCGGTGAGTACCCCGGGAAGCAGGCTGAAGACCACCAGCAGTCCGTGGATGCGTCCCCGCGAGCACGGGGACCGGCGACGGGCCGGGCCGTCAAGGGAGCGGGCACTCGCCGCCGAGACACTGTTGGCGGTCGCGATCTGTCGCTTCAACAAGGTATTCCCGCGTTCGGGCGTCCGGCACTCCAGGAATCGCCGTTGCGCGATCCCCGGTTCAGGTTCATTTTGGGTTTGCGAGGTTGGCCGAGTATTCCCCCCTGACCGCCCCCGGTTCGCAATGTACGCAATCTGGAGCCACAACGAAGATACGCGACGCCACGGCGGCCAGCAGTCCGTGGTGGAGGCCTGCTCGTGTCCAGGTTGCATCCCGATGCGGGGTCGGGCGGGCCGACCCATGTAGCTCCCTCAAGAATCGCCAGAGGATGCTCGGAGGCCCGACCAGCGACCCGGCTGGCGGGCGTTTTTGTTATCCCCTTGCCGAGAACGGTTTCAGGCAATCCCCTGATGGAGGAAGGTTCCGATGACGAGATGGATCGTTTCAGCGGTAGCGCTGCTGGTACTGGCCGGCGGCGGCTGGATGGTGATGAACCCGGCTGCTCCGGCGGAGGAAGCGGCGGCGCCCCACCCGCACGAGTACTCCCCGGTGGTCGCGATCGACCTGACCGCGGAGGTGGCCGGTGCGGGAGGTGACAGGCTGGTGCCCTGGGAAGTCCTCCGCCGGGACTTCTCCGGCACCTCGAGGGACGGTGAGGAGATCGACCTCGAGGACGTGGTGCGCGGCAACCGGGTCACACTGCTGACCTACTTCGCCGAGTGGTGCGCCAACTGCCGGTACGAGGCCCCCGACCTGGTGGCCAAGTACGGTGCCCACGGGGATGACGGTCTGATGATCATCGGGCGCAGCGAATACTC
>VYDD01000363.1:0-625 GCA_009843625.1 Gammaproteobacteria bacterium
GTGCAGGCCACGGCTCGGGAGAACTGTCCCGACCCCCCGGGTCCGGACTTCGATTTCGGGATGTCGCCCATGCTCGTCAAGCGGACCGACGGCCGGGAGATCCTCGTGGCCGGCCAGAAGTCCGGAGTCGTCTGGGCACTCGATCCGGACGACGAGGGAGCGGTGCTCTGGTCGACGAGGGTGGGCAAGGGGAGCGTGCTCGGAGGAATTCACTGGGGCATGGCGACCGACGGCCGGTTCGCCTACGCCCCCAACGCGGACCGGGACGTGGTAGTCGCGGACCTGAATCCCGAACTGGCCCCGGCGCCGGGGATGTACGCCCTGGACCTGATCACCGGCGAGGTCGTCTGGAGCGTGCCGGCCCCGGACGACGCGTGCGAGGGCAAGCGAAGGTGCCTCCGCGCCTTCTCCGCGGCGCCCGCGGCGATTCCGGGCGTGGTCTTCTCGGGGGGCCTGGACGGATACATGCGGGCCTTCGCGGCGGAGGACGGACGGGTCCTGTGGGACTTCGACACGACCGAAGTCACGGAAACCTCCAACGGCGTGCAGGGCAGAGGCGGGGCCATCGACGGCCCGGGTCCGGTGATCGCGGGCGGCATGCTGTTCACCAACAGCGGCTACGCCC
>VYDD01000363.1:635-7794 GCA_009843625.1 Gammaproteobacteria bacterium
ACCTGCTGCTGGCGTTCGGAGTCAGGTGACTCGCCCCGCCATGCCCGGGATCGGAGGACGGGAATGACTGGATGCGGAAGGTTGGCTCTGCCGTTGCCGGCGGCCATGGTCTTGCTGATATCGGCCTGCGCCGGGAGCGACGGCATCCCCCGGACGGCGTCCGGCAACCCCGACATGAACGGCCTGTGGCAGGCCCTCGGGAACGCCCACTGGGACATCGAGCCGCACGCGGCCCGCCCGGCGCTCGCCATGCAGCCCGGTCCGGTGGTCCCGGTCCCGGCGAACGAGGTCCTCGCCCTGGGCGCCGTCGGATCCGTCCCGTCCGGCTACGGCGTCGTCGAGGGAGGCGAGATCCCCTACCTGCCCGAAGCGCTGGCGCTGCGCAACGAGAACCGGGAGCGATGGCTCGAGCGCGATCCCGAGATCAGGTGCTACCTCCCGGGCGTCCCGCGCGCCACCTACATGCCCTTCCCCTTCCGCATCTTCCAGAGCGAGAGCAGGTTCTTCATCGCCTACGAGTACGCGGGCGCAATGCGCGACATCTACCTTGACGAGCCGGGACCGCCGCAGGTGGATTCCTGGATGGGCCAGTCCCACGGCCGCTGGGAGGGCGATACCTTCGTGGTCGAGGTGACCGGCTTCAACGGCCGGACATGGCTTGATCGGGCGGGGAATCACCATGGACCCGGCCTCAGGGTCACCGAACGCTACACCATGACCGGCCCGGATCACATCCTGTACGAGGCGGACCTGGATGACCCGGAAACGTTTTCCCGCCTCTGGACCATTCGCATGCCGCTGTATCGCAACATCGACCCGAACGCGCGCCTGGGACAGTTCAAGTGCGTCGAGTTCGTAGAGGAGCTGATATATGGACATCTGCGCAGGAACCCGCTCCCGCGCTAGAACGAAACCCGGCCTGACGGTGCTGGCCGCGACGCTGGCCCTGTCATTCGGTCCGTCTCTGCTCGCCTCTTCCCTGCGCGCCCAGCAGCCGGAGCGCCCATCGACGAACTGGACGATGCCGCGCACGCCCGACGGACACCCCGACCTGCAGGGCAACTGGACCAACGCCACGGTTACCCCGATCCAGCGCCCCGAGGGACAGGGGCCGGTCTTCACCTGGGAGGAAGTGGCGAGGATCGAAGGGCGCGTCGTCGAGTCGCGGGCGGAAGGCTACGCCGACAGCGACCCCAACCGGGAAGCCCCGCCCGTCGGCGGCGTGTTCACGGGCAACGCCCGCTTCGATGCCGCGACGGGAGGCACGGGCGGATACAACGCCTTCTATATCGACGCCGGCGAGCGCGTTGCGATCTTCAACGGCGAACCAAGGACTTCCCTGATCGTCGATCCGCCCGACGGACGAGTCCCCGAGCTGAGCGAAGAGGGCCGTGAGCGCGTCACGGAGCGGCGGCGGCTGGCTCAACGGTTCGGCGCCTACGACAACCCGGAGAATCGGCCGCTCGGCGAGCGCTGCATCATGTCGTTCGGCTCGAACGCCGGGCCGCCGATGCTCCCGAACTACTTCTACAACAACAACTACACGATCGTGCAGACGCCGGACCACGTCATGATCATGACCGAGATGGTCCATGATGTCCGCATCATACGGCTCGGCGAGCCGCGCCGGCTGCCCGGGCATATCCGCCCGTGGATGGGCGATTCGTGGGGCCGCTGGGAGGGAGACACCCTTGTCGTTGAGACCACGAACCTCCATCCCAACCAGACGCTGCAGGGCATCCCGCCCTCCGCGGAGATGAAGGTCGTCGAGCGCTTCACGCTGGCGGACGAGCACACGATCAACTACGAATTCACCGTCGATGATCCGCGCATGTTCTCCCGGAACTGGAGCGGCGAAGTGCCGTTCACGCGGCTCGACGGGCTCGTCTACGAATACGCCTGCCACGAGGGCAACTACTCGCTCGAGAACGTGCTTCGCGGCGCACGGGCGCAGGAACGGAGGCAGTGAGATGCGCGGGATGAATGGAGCGCCGCTCGGGGCGGTGGTCGTCGCACTGGGAGCGGTAGTCGTCACGCTGGCGGCGATGGTCGCGGCGCCGTTGGTGGCCCACCACGCCTTCGGCGCCGAATTCGACCGCAACGCGCCGATCAGGCTGCAGGGCCGGATCGTGAGGCTGGAATGGGTGAACCCCCACACCTGGATTCACCTGGAGATCGAGAACGAGGACGGAGCCGCCGAAGTCTGGGCCGTGGAGGGAGGAACCCCCAACGTGCTGCTCAGACGGGGGCTGCGCAGGGACTGCCTGCAGCCCGGCACCGAGATCATCGTGGACGGCTACCAGGCCAAGGACCACTCCCTCAGGCGCGCCAACGGACGTGACGTGACCTTCACCGACGGCAGCAAGATCTTCCTGGGTTCGTCGGGGACGGGCGCGCCCTACGATGAGGACCTGATCAGGGCCCGGCGGGAACGGGGACGCTGTTAGCGCCGATCCGCGCGGCATCTCCATCTACGAAAACCCGATCCACCTCCCCGCCGCCGCCACGGTGAACCACAGGGCCAGCGAGACCCCACCGACGATGCGGCCGGTCGCGCCGGGTGCGTCCGCCTCCCGACGCGCCACCCGCTCCCGCACCGCGAAGGTGAAGGTCAGCGCCACCGGCAGCGTACAGATCTTCACCCAGAACGAAGTGTTGTAGTAGGCCCTGATCGCCTCGGAGAGGAAGAGTGGTACGCCGGTGGCGGCCATGAGCACCAGGCTGCCGACCAGCCACGGACGCGCGTTGCGCGCAAGCCGGGCCACCGGCTGGGAAGTGAGGCCCAGGCCGAGCAACCGGAGATCCACGACCAGCAGCGCGCCCCCGAGCACGCAGAGCCCGATCAGGTGCACCGCTTCGAGGACGGGGAAGGCCCACACCGATTCCGCGACCGCCCGGCCTAGCGCCGTCGACTCGCACCAGCGGAAGAACGGTTCGAGCACGGTCGCCTACTCCGCCCCCGCGGCGCCCACGCCACACCCCGCCAGCCGGTTCACCCACGCCGACTGCGGCTGAAGGTCGCAGTCGAACCAGTTGTAGGCGATCAGGCGGCCGGCGATCACGACGACCGCCCAGGCCGTGAGCGACACCGCGCCGGCGATCCGCGCGGCACGCGGGGGCGTCGTATCCTCGTCCCAGTCCCCCGCGTTACGGTGCACGCCGGCGTGGAAGATCGCCGCGTTGGCGCCGGCCAGCACCAGCACGACGACTTTCGCCCGGAAGAAGATGTTGTGGTAGTAGCGGAGCGGCTGCGAGTAGAAGAGAAGAAGGCCCGTCGCCGCCATGACGGCGAAGCCGAACCGCGTCCACGGAAGCAGCCGCCCGGTAAACGCCGTAGCGGGCACCTTGCGGAAGGCGATGCCGGTGAGGCGCAGGTCCATCATGATGGTGGTGCCTACGAAGAGACCGAGCGTCAGGACGTGTGTCGATTCCACCAGGGGCCAGACGTACAGCGACTCGAGCAGAGCCACGCTCCAGGAGGTGTCGCCGAGCCAGCCCAGGAAGCGCTCGATCACGGGGCGCGCCGGATCACGGGACTTTCGGGTCCGCGTCGTAGGAGGGGCGCAGCGTCTCGGCGGCGTAGACGGCATGGCATCCGGTGCAGACCAGGTACACCTCGCCGCCCACCTCGAAGACGGCGTCGGGATCCCGGGCCCGGGCCGCTTCCACCGCGCGCCTTCCGATCTCGATCATCGCACGGGACATCGTCTTCCAGTGGTCCCGGCCCTGGGCGCGATCCTCGAGCAACAGAAGGTTGCCGGACTCCGCCAGCACGAAGGCCGCGTTTTCCACAGCCTCCCACTCCGCGGCGCCAACGGGCTCGATGTAGTGCGTGCCCTCCTCGTCCATGATCACGCCCACGGCATCCCAGTACACCTCCGCCGCCGGCTCGATGACCGACAGCATGAGCTGGCGCGAGTCGGCCACCGCGGCGAACGGAGGTGGCTCGGGCGCGTCGGTACAACCGAGCAGGGCGAGCACGGTCAGGGCGATGATCGGGCCGGGCTTCTTCATGGCCCGCAAAGTTGCCCGGGCGGCACGGTCGCGAAAGGGGATCGTCACGTCCATGTTGTCCCGCATGGCATCCCGCCCGCCGGGGACCCACACCGACACCGAACCGGAAACCCGCATGAAGCTCACGCCGAACAGTGGGCCGCGCGCCGCGCCGCGTTCCCTCTCCATCGCCTTCCTCCTCGCGCTGGCCGGGACCGCCCTGGCCCCTTCCGCCGGATCCGGCCAACTGTGGACCACCGCCGAGCCCGAAGAAGTCGGCATGTCCAGCGAGGTGCTCGCCCGCATCCCGCCAACCATGCAGCGGCTGATCGACGGCGACGGGACGGCGGGAATCATGACCCTGGTGTCCCGCAGGGGCGAGATCGTGCACTGGAACGCACAGGGTTGGCGCATCCGCGAAGAGGACCCTCTCGAGCCCGACGACATCTTCCGCATCTATTCCATGACCAAGCCCGTCACGAGCGTCGCGGCCATGATCCTCGTCGAGGACGAGCTTCTCTCGCTGGACGACGAACTCGGGAGCGTCCTCCCGGACTTCGCCGGCGTCCAGGTCTACGAGAACGGAGGAACCCGGCCGCCCAGCCGACCCATCCTCATCCGCGATCTGCTCCTGCACACGTCCGGACTCACCTACGGATTCTTCGGCGACAGCCCCGTCGACTCGATGTACAACCGCGAGCTGAACGCGCTCCCCGAAGGCGACGGCGGCGACCTGGAAGAAAGGACCGCCACCATCGCGTCGCTTCCCCTGATCGACGATCCCGGCGCGCGCTGGAACTACAGCGTGTCCACGGACGTGCTCGGGCGCGTCGTGGAGGTGGTATCGGGCCAGTCGCTGAGCGACTTCTTCCGCGAGCGCATCTTCCAGCCGCTGGGCATGGACGACACAGGGTTTCGCGTGCCGGCCGCCAAGCTCGATCGCTTCGCCGCGATGTACCTCCGCAGCGGCGACGGCCTCGGGCCGGCGGTGACTCCCGGCGAAGGCCCCTTCACCCGTCCCCCGACCTGGCTCACCGGCGGCGGCGGCCTGGTTTCCACGGCCGGCGACTACCTCCGCTTCTGCCGAATGCTGCTGGGCGAGGGCGAACTCGACGGCGTGAGACTCCTGCGGCCCGAGACGGTCCGCCTCATGACCGCCAACCACCTGCCTGACGAGATGATTCCCATCCTGGGCCTGGACGACCAGGGGTTCGGCCTGGGCTTCGCCGTCTCGGTCGGAGCCAACGCGGGAAGCTACTGGTGGTCGGGCATTGCCAACACCTATTTCTGGGTGGACCCCCGGGAGGAGATCGTCGCGATGGCGTGGACGCAGCTTCAGCCCTACGGCGCGGCACCGCTCGACGGCCTTCTGAGACCGCTCGTGTACGAGGCCATCATCGAGCGGAACTGACGAAGGCGAGCGGAGACCCCGCTAGGTCCCGAACACAATCTCCGCCTGGGTCCCGACTGCGATCTCCATCTCCGCGAACCAGCCCTGCGGCACCTCCAGCGCGAACATCGCCGGGCCGGAGGACGTGTGCAGGCGGGTGGTCTCGGGCTCCATCTGCTGGATGTCGATGATGCGGGCATTCGCGTCCAGATAGGCGATATCGAGCGGGATGAAGGTGTCCTGCATCCAGAAGGACCGGACCTCTTCGGTGCTGAACACGAAGATCATTCCGGCGCCGGGCGCGAGAAAGTCGCGGTCCTTGAGCCCCTGGCTGCGCTCATCCGGCGTGCGCGCGATCTCGGCGACCACCGTATCCGCGCCGAAGATCACCCAGGCAAGGTCGCGGCCGGGCCCCGCCGGCATGACCGCTTCGGACGCCTCGGGCCCGGACTGCGCATCGCCCTCGGAGCCGTTCGAGCGACAGCTCAGGAGCGGCAGCGCCAGGAGGAGGAAGAGGAGAAGCAGGTGGCCGCGACGCGGCGGCCGGCTCCTGCGCCGGTTGCAATCTGGAACACGAGCGGGTAAGAACATCGATTGCCTGCCGAGGGTGGAAGGATCGTCGTATCCGGCGCGCGCGGGCGTCTCGCCCTCCGGGGGGCGACGGTGGACGGACATTTCCATCGATTCGCCTGCAATGATAACTTACGGGTGTCTCCGAGGAAGGGTCCCGATCTCCCCTAGACCGCGCCGGCACCCAGGAAACGCATGCTCGACCCGGAACTCCTCGACATCCTCGTCTGCCCGGAAACGCGCACCCCGCTGCGCATGGCCGGCGACGATCTGCTGAGGACGCTCAACCGGGCTGTCGCAGGGGGCGCGGTCCGCAACCGGCGCGGCGACCTCCTGACCGATCCGGTGACGGCGGGCCTGGTCCGCGAGGACGGCGCCGTCCTGTACCCGATACGCGACGGCATCCCCATCATGCTCATCGACGAGGCCATCGCCGTCGATAACCTCTGACCACCCCATGTCCCTGATCGGTTTCCACCGCTTTCTCATCTATTCGGGCATCATCTTCTGCCTGGCCTTCTCGGGCTACGAGTTCGTCCAGTACTCCCGCTCGTCCTCGCTCGGCGATCTCCTGCTCGGGATCGTCTTCCTGACGCTGGGCATCCTGCTAGCCTACTACCTGTCGCGGCTGGCTGACTTTCTCGCGGGCAAGGGACGGTAACGCGGTCATCCAGCTCCCTGACGGGAGCTTCACGCGCAACGCCGCCGTCTCGCGGAGGTTCCGCGGCCGTCGTACTCTTCAGGGGAGCCGGTCAGGCCGTTGTTGTCCGGCAACTCAGGGAATCCAGGGGAGGAACGACCCATGCGCGGCTTCACTTTTCCACTCGCCATCCTGCTCGCGATCGTCGCCCACCCCTGCCCGACCGCCGCCCAGTCCTTCGACCTGCTGATTCGAGGGGGACGGGTGCTGGACGGGACCGGCAATCCCGCGTTCGTCGCGGATGTGGGCGTTGCCGGAGGCGAGATCGTCGCGGTGGGCGATCTGGCCGGTGCGAGCGCGACCCGCGAGATCGACGCCACCGGGCTCCACGTCACGCCCGGCTTCATCGACATGCACTCGCATGCCGACCGCAGCCTGTTCAGCGGCGGCATCGAGATCCGCAGGGCATCGAACCTCGTTGCCCAGGGGATCACGACCGTCGTGTTCGGGCCGGACGGGCGGAGCAACCGAGGTCCGAATCACGGCAAGAGATCAGGTAAGTTCAA
>VYDD01000489.1 GCA_009843625.1 Gammaproteobacteria bacterium
GGATCACCATGCACTACGCCCTGGGCGATTCCCTGCGTGCCGAGCGGCTGCTGAACCTGCTGGTGAACGCGCCCGGGCTGCCGGGCCTGCCTCCGGGCCTCCCCGCCACGGCGACCGTCTACCTCGCGGCCTCCGAGGCCGACTTCCTGGAATTCGCCGGCGGTCGGGTCCCGGAATGGAGCGCTGGTCTGGCCATTCCCTCCATCGGCACCATCGTCCTGCCGATGTACGCCGACGACCGCACACGCGGCTGGAGCGAGGAGCGCGTGGCCCGGCACGAATGGGCGCACCTCGGGCTGCACGAATACCTGCGGGGCCTGCGCATCCCGAGATGGTTCTCCGAAGGGTACGCGGAATGGGCGTCCGGGGGTTGGAACGCGTCCGAGGGGTGGCGTCTGCGCATCGCCATGGCCGGAGGCCGCACCCCCCCGCTGGACTCGCTCGCCCTGGGGTGGCCCAGCGACCGGGCATCAGCCGAGATCGCCTACATGCTCTCCGCGACCGCCGTCGAGTACCTGGTGGCGTCCAGCGGCGAGCGCGGGCTCGCGCTCTTCCTGTCCCGCTGGCGCGAGGGCAACTCTTTCGAGGCGGCGCTGCGTCGTACCTTCGGTGTCACCAGCGGGCAACTCGAGGGAGACTGGGGCCGGTACGTGCGCCGCCGCTACGGCTGGCTCCTGGTGCTTTCCCAGTCGCTCGTCTTCTGGGCCTTCCTGGGGACCCTGCTCGCCGTCATGGTGGTCGTGCGCCGCCGCCGCGGACGCTGGCGCATGGCGCGCCTGCGTGCCACCGAACTCCCGAACGATCCCGCCTTCTGGCTTGACCCGCCCCGCGACCGAAAGGATCTTGGAACCCATGGCAAGGAAGCGAACCAACCGCCGGGCGGCCCGTAGCCGGGAGAAAAACCGTAACCGCGATGCCGACTCACTGCGCTTTTCGCGCAAGAACGGCATCCTCGGCCTCGCCGGGCTGCTGGTCATCGTCCTGGGGTACGCCCTGCTCGCGCAGGGATCGATCACCGCGGCTCCCCTGCTGCTGGTTCTCGGCTACCTGGTGCTCCTGCCGCTCGCGCTCGTGCTCTAGTTCACGACGCGGAAACACCCGGGTAGTCCGGGGGAGGTGACCCGAGCGGGCTGAGGCTAACCCCCATCCTGCCCGGGTCCGGGCCGCTTGAAGTCGACGATGTTCTCCCACTCGCGGGCATCGGAGCGCGCGACGACCGCCAACACCGGCTCCGTGTCGCTGAGGTTGAACACTTCGTGCGGCACGCCGGGCTCGATGAAGATGAAATCCCCGGCTTCGTTATCGAGCGTCTTCTCGAGCCGCGGCCCGAACTCATGGCGCACGTTGCCCTGAAGGATGTAGAGCATCACCTCGAAGCCCACATGGATATGGGCCCGCGCCACGCCGCCGGGCGGGATCATCGCCACGTTCATCGAGAGCGCGCCTGAACCCACGTTCTCGGCCCACATTCCCGTCTTGTATTCGATCCCGTTCCACGCGCGGTGCCTGCCGCCGGCCCGCACCGTGACGATCCCTTCGTGGCGCTCCACCTGTCCGGGAACTCCTCGGTTTCGGGTCATCTCCGACTCCCCGCTACGCGCCGCCTTGCGGCCCCGCTCGAACTCGTATCGCGTCAACCGACGCCTTCCATAACGCAACGCGTAGGATAGCGCCGGAACGAGGCGGTCGTCGAGTTGTGGATCGATGTGACCTCCGTGTACCATGTCCGCCTTCCTCCACTGGCCCAACCCCCTCCTCTGGAGTACGATGTAGAAAGTTGACCTCGTGCAGCCGAAGCCCTCGGCGAGGAGGATGATCATGTACCAGATTCCGAGTCCGTCCCCGATCGCGCGCGTCCGTCTTATGGCACGCCTGGCGGTGTCGATCCCGTTCCTCGTGCTCGGTCTCGCGGATGCGCGTCAGGCCGCGGCGCAGGCCGAAGTTGTGGAAGGCCATGCGCCCTCGCGCCGCATCGAATCGATCCGCCCGCGCACGGGTCCCGCGGGAACCCGCGTAAGCATCAACACCGGGGGGCTGCCCGCCATCACCCCGACCCGCATCGGGCTCGGAGCCGCGCAGTTCGGATTCGAGGAGATCGGCCAGGAGTTGACCACGGAGCGCGGCCGGATCGACATGACCGTCACCGTGCCGGAGTGGGCGCACCTCGACCGGCCCACGGTGTTCATCGTCTTCGACTTCTACTTCCGGCCGCTCGCCCTCTCCAACTACTTCCACGCCACCGACGAGAACGGCATCCTCACCCGCCGGGGCCAGCTGATTCATGTGGGCGAACCGTGCTCGGTGCTTTTCGGCGAGTTCGGCGACGTCTACGCGCTGGAGGGCGAGGAGGGCGACTGGGAGATGGGGACCGAGGTGGTCGTCCAGGGCGTCCTCACCGAGAGTTCGCCGTGTCTGCACGAGACCACGATCTCGGTCCGAAGCATGCGGCCGGCGCGCAGCAGTTCGCCGTAGCCTCAACCTGCCCCCAAGAAAGCCCTTGCGGAGGGTCCGATGAGACGCCTGCTCCTCGCTCTTGCCTTCGTCCTCCTGGTGCCCTCCACGGCGCTCGCCACCTGGTCGATCATCGCCATCGATCTCAACACCGGGCGCGTCGTGATCGCCTCCGCCACCTGCGCGGCGACCGGGCCCGACCAGCTCAAGCTGCTGCAAGCCGTGGTGGTGCCCGGCGTGGGCGTGGCCGCCGCCCAGGCGGGCGTGGACCGCTCCCACGAGAACCAGAAGCTCATCTTCGCCGAGCTGCAGAACGGCACCGATCCCGTCGAGATCATCCGCATGCTCGAGGAGGATCCCAACATCGAGCGCCGCCAATTCGGCATCATCGACATGCAAGGCCGTACCGCCGGACGCTCGGGCGAGGGCAACCGGGCCGTGTCGCTGGACATCCAGGGGCGCAGCTCGGACAACATCCTCTACTCGGTCCAGGGCAACATCATCGCCACCACCGAGGCGCTCACCGAGCCCGCGCGCATCATGCAGGAGGGCAGCGACGACGTCATCGACCGCGTCATGCGCGCCATGGAAAGGGCCGACGAGCTGGGCGGCGACAGTCGCTGCACCTGCGAGACCGAGCCCCTGCCGGAGGCCTACGCCGACTGCAACGGCAAGACCTCGCACGTCGCCTACATCCTCGCCGCGGATCCGGAAGACACGCTGGGCGAATTCGCCGACAACCATCCCGAGAACCTGCGCGCGCCCTACAACGACGGGGAGTACCACCTCTACATCTCCGCCATCCCGACGAATACCCTGCCCCACGAGGATGCCAATCCCGTCCGAACGCTACGGATGCGGTATGATGCGTGGAGGGGGTCGGGGAGCGGTTAGCCTAGCTGGTCGAGTGCCTGCCGGGCGTTGACCACGGGATGTCAACGAGGCAAGTCGGCCGACCCGCCAGGGCTCCAGCCTTCCTGGGCTGACCGGGTGCAACGGCCTACTGCATCCAGTAGGTTCCACCCGGGGCGCTTAGCTCAGCCGGTTCAGAGCGCCTGCCTTACAAGCAGGAGGTCGGCGGTTCGAATCCGTCAGCGCCCATGGCCGGGATCATCCCCGCGAGGTTCCGCAAACGCTCCATTCCGTGTATCCTGTCCTGTCCTTCCGTCGGATAGGGCAATCCGGCGGTGTCGGGTGCACCCACAACGCAGGAGATGTAATGAACAAGAAGGAAATGGCGGCCGCTCTCGCGCAGCAGGCCAACCTCTCCCAGGCGAAGGCAGCGGACGTGCTCAACTGCATCTTCGACACAAGCGGCGGATCGGGCATCATCGCCGGCGAACTCGACGCGGGTGGCAAGGTGACGCTCCCCGGGTTCGGCAGCTTCGGAGTCAAGTCGCGCGCCGCGCGCACCGGGACCAACCCGGCCACCGGCCAAAAGATCACCATCGCGGCGAAGAAGTACGCGTATTTCAAGCCCGGCAAGCCGTTGCGGGACCGGGTAGCAGGGGGATAGATCCTCGGATGTAGCTGTACGCAGCACGGAGAGCATTCCGGCGCGCCCGGACGTGGCTGGAAGGCAGTGCCCGCGATTCCGGCCGACCCATGCCCAGGTGGCCTGATCGATATCCCGCTGGCGCGCCGGATGCTCTCTCCGAATCCTCAACCCTCAGGACCCTGGTCGACCGAAACGTGAATCCCTCCGCCCCCTCGCCGGTCGAAACTGCGGGCGAGCCGCGCGCGCACGAGGAGACGGCGAGCAAGGCGGCGCGCTGGGCCAAGGTCATCGACCACTCCCGGTGCATCGGCTGTCATGCCTGCACCACCGCATGTAAGTCGGAGAACGAAGTTCCGCTGGGGGTTACACGCACGTACGTCAAGTACGTCGATGCCGGCCACTTCCCGCGCACCCGCCGCGCGTTCCAGGTAACCCGGTGCAACCAGTGCGAGGACGCGCCGTGCGTAACGGCCTGTCCCACCTCGGCCATGTACCGCCGGTCAGACGGGATCGTGGACTTCGACAAGGAGGCATGCATCGGCTGCAAGGCCTGCATCGCCGCCTGTCCCTACGACGCCATCTTCATCAACCCCGAGGATCATTCCGCGGAGAAGTGCAACTTCTGCGCGCACCGCCTCGACATCGGTCTCGAGCCGGCGTGCGTGGTGGTGTGTCCCACGGAAGCGATTCTGGTGGGGGATCTCAACGATCCGCTGGCCAAGGTGACCCGGATGGTCCACGAGGACGCCCTCACGGTCCGGCGCCCGGAGAAGGAGACCCGCCCGAAGCTCTTCTACAAGGACGCGCGTCAGGCCACCCTCGACCCGCTGGCGGCGGCCCGCCCGGAAGGGGGGCTGTTCATGTGGAGCGAGCAGGGGAGCGGCGCCCACCAGGTGACTTCCGGCCACCCCGGGCCGGGCAACTCGTCCGCCGCCGCGATCCTGAGCTACGACGTGCCCCACAGCGCTCCCTGGGACGCGCGCGTCAGCCTCTACACCTGGACCAAGTCGATCGCGGCCGGAGCGTATCTGGCGCCCCTGCTGCTCATCCTCTTCGGGGCGCTCTCGTGGACGGACCCGCTCTGGCTCTTCGGCGCGCCGCTGTTGGCGCTGGCCTTTCTCGTGGTCACCACGGGCCTTCTAATCTGGGATCTGGAGCATCCCTGGCGCTTTCACTACATCCTGCTCCGGCCCCAGTGGCGAAGTTGGCTGGTGCGCGGAGGATTCGTGCTGGCGGGTTTCGGGGCCGTGCTGGCGGCGCATCTGGGAGCGGCGTGGGCAGGGGCCTCCGATGTCGCCCGAGTGCTGGCGCTGGCCGGAGTCCCGCTGGCCGCGATGACGGCGGTGTACACGGCCTACCTGTTCGCCCAGGCGAAGGCCCGCGACCTGTGGCAGAATCCGCTGCTGCCGCCCCACTTCCTGGTTCAGGCGCTGCTCGCGGGCGCGGCCGCGGTCCATCCCCTGGCGGCTCCAGGCGTGCGTCCGCTGCTGGCCGGAGGCTTCGCGGCCCTCACCGCCGCGCACCTCCTTCTGGTCCTGGGCGAGATCACCATCACGCACGGCACCGCCCACGCGCACCTGGCCGTCCGCGAGCTGACCCGGGGACGCTTCGCCGCGTGGTTCCGGGCAGGCATCCTCCTCAGCGCAATCGGGCTCGCCGCCCCCTGGATCGGGCTGCCCGCCCTCCTCGCCGGGCTCCTCGGACTGCTGGCCTACGACCACGCCTACGTGCAGGCAGGACAGGCCGTACCCCTGGCTTGAGGGATCGCGCGATGAAGCACGGCGACCACGGGATCGAGCCATGAAGAACGGCGGCCAGGCGGACCTGAAACGCCTCAACGAGCGGGTGTCCGCCGCTCGCCGTGAGGCGGAAGAGCGTGGTGAGAGCTTCTATCCGGGGCCCAGCCGCGTCCACCTGGCCTCGTTTCCGCCGAAGGAGCGCTGGGACGACTGGGTGGAACTGGATTCGCGCGCGTGGCCCCGGCGGGTCGAGAAGCGCTACATGCTGGTGCCGACCACCTGCTTCAACTGCGAGTCCGCGTGCGGGCTGCTGGCGTACGTGGACCGCGACACGCTCGAGGTGCGCAAGTTCGAGGGCAACCCCGAGCACCCGGGATCGCGCGGCCGCAACTGCGCCAAGGGGCCGGCGACCGCCAACCAGGTCACCGATCCGGACCGGATCCTCTATCCCCTGAAGCGCGCCGGCGAGCGCGGCTCCGGGCAGTGGACGCGGGTGAGCTGGGACGAGGCCCTGGACGACATCGCGGGACGCATTCGCCGGGCGCTCGAGGAAGGGCGGCAGAAGGAGATCATGTATCACGTGGGCCGCCCCGGAGAGGACGGCTTCACCGAGCGCATGCTGGCGGCCTGGGGCGTGGACGGCCACAACTCGCACACGAACATCTGCTCGTCGGGTGCGCGGGCCGGCTACCACCTCTGGATGGGGATGGACCGCCCGAGCCCCGACCACGCGCACGCGCGCGTCATCCTGCTCGTGTCGAGCCATCTGGAGACCGGGCACTACTTCAACCCCCACGCCCAGCGCATCATCGACGCCAAGGCCGGCGGGGCGAAGCTCGTCGTCCTCGACACCCGCCTCTCCAACACCGCCACCCACGCCGACCACTGGCTGTCCCCCTATCCGGGCTCGGAGGCGGCCATCTTCCTGTCCATCGCCCGCTGGCTGGTCGCGAACCGGCTCCACGACCGCGACTTCGTGCGCCGCTGGTGGAACTGGCGGGAGTTCATGGCCGAGGCGCACCCCGATCTTCCGCCCGACTTCGAGCGATTCGAGGAGAAGCTCGAGGAGATGTACGCCGAGTACACCTTCGAGTACGCGGCGCGCGAGTCCGGGGTGGAGGCGGACACCATCGAAGCCGTGGCCCGCATCGTGGCCGGGGCCGGCACCCGGCTCTCGACGCACAACTGGCGCAGCGCGGCAGCGGGCAACCTCGGCGGCTGGCAGGTGGCGCGCACCCTCTTCCTGCTCAACGCGCTGATGGGCGCGGTGGCCACCGAGGGGGGCACCCATCCCAACTCGTGGAACAAGTTCGTGCCGCGTCCCATCCATCTGCCGCGGCATCCCGAGCACTGGAACGACCTCACCTGGCCTGCCGAATATCCGCTTGCGCTGATGGAGATGTCCTTCCTCCTGCCGCATCTGCTGAAGAGGAGCGGCGATTTCCTCGATGTCTATTTCACCCGCGTGTACAACCCGGTCTGGACCAATCCGGACGGCTTCTCGTGGATCGAGATGCTCACCGACCCGGAGCGGGTCGGCCTGCACGTCGCCCTGACGCCCACCTGGAACGAGACCGCGCATTTCGCCGACTATGTGCTCCCGATGGGGCTCGGCTCCGAGCGCCACGACGTGCACTCCTACGAGCAGTACGCGGGTCAGTGGGTGGGCTTCCGCCAGCCCGTGCTGCGCGCCGCGCGCGAGCGCTTGGGCGAAAGCGTTTCCGATACCCGCGAGGCGAACCCGGGCGAGGTGTGGGAGGAGAACGAGTTCTGGATCGATCTCACCTGGCGCATCGATCCCGACGGAGACCTCGGCATTCGCTCGTTCTTCGAATCGCGCGCGCGCCCGGGGACGAAGCTCGGCGTCGACGAATACTACGGGTGGATGTTCGAGAACTCCGTTCCGGGACTGCCCGACGCGGCCGCCCGGGAGGGCGTCACGCCTCTCGAATACATGCGCCGCTACGGGGCGTTCGAGGTGGCCTCGAGGACGGGCGCGCTGCACGAGGAGCCGGGCCCCGGCGACGAACTCGACGATGTCCGGATCGACGCGGACG
>VYDD01000433.1 GCA_009843625.1 Gammaproteobacteria bacterium
ATCCTCCGGTTCGAGAGCGCCGGGTGCCATCTCCCAGCCGACGGGGGGGTCGCCGAACATGAGGCGGTTGAACTCGGAGAAGGCCAGACGCCCCGGGTCGTCCGGGCGGCGCAGGGCGCTCTCCAGTTCCTGGCCGCGCCACACCTCGACCTGAGCCGAATCGAAGCGGGGATTGAGGAGCATGTCCTTCCACAGGCGCAGGCCGGGCTCGAGGTTGGCGGTGAGCGAGTTGAGGGTCGCGGAGGTGCTCCCGCCCGAGGACCCGAACGCGAGCTGCAGCGCGTGCTGGTCGACCTGTTCGTCGACGGAGTCGGCGTGCAGTTCAATCGTTCCCCCGAAGCGCAGCAGCGAGGGAAGCGCGGTGGTAGCGGCGTAAAGTTCGCGGCCTAGGAGTCCGAAGCCGCCCTCAAACCGCGCGTAGATGTTCACCAGGGGCAGGGAGTGGTCTTCCAGGAAGAAGACGGTTACGCCCTCGATCTCGTGCTGCGAGGGGGTGGGCGGCGTGAAGGACAGCGGGGCGAATCGGAGCGCCTCGATGGCCTCCCGGTCGGCGGGCGGTCTCTGCGCATTGGCTCCGTCCGGCATCGCTGCTGCCGTCGCGAGCAGGATGGCGATCATCGCTTGGCGTCCCGGCCCGAATCCGGTCATGGGTCGGTTTCCCCGGTGCGCTTCACGAGGGTGGCGACGGTGCGGTTGTCGCGCGTGAAGTAGGTTTGCACCACGCGCTGCACGTCGGCGGGCTGGACGTCGTAGAGCCGGGCGGTGCGCTCGAATGTGGTCCGCCAGTCTCCGTAAAGGGAGACCGAGCTGGCAAGCTGAAGCGCGAGTCCCAGGTTGGACTGCAGGCGCCGCACGCCGGATGCCACCAGCTGGTTGCGCACGCGCTGCAGCTCCCTCTGTTCGGGAGGTTCCAGCGCGAGCTGCTCGATTTCTTCGTAGAGGGCGGCTTCGATCTGCGCGGGGGTGCTCGGCGCGCGCGGGGTTACGTGCACGACGAACTGTCCGGGGAAGCGCGATCCGGGGATGGTGGACGCGGTGACCGAGGCGGCCAGGCGGTCCTGCGTGATCAGGCGGCGGTAGAGGCGGGCGGTGCGCCGTCCCGACAGCACGGATGCCAGCATGGTGAGCGCCGGACTGTCCGGGTGATGACCGCTCACCGTATGCCAACCCACCCGCAGCTGCGGCTCGGCGTCCATCACCAGCTCCACCCGGCGCTCGCCCCGCTGCGGAGGCTCGACGGCGAGCACGGGAGGAGGGGGGTCGCCGGGGCGGATGTCGCCGAGGTAGTCGCGCGCCCAGGCCGCGATCGAATCCGGCACCACGTCGCCCACGATGGCGACCACGGCATTGCGGGCGCCGTAGTAGCGGCGGTGGTACTCCTCCACGTCGTGGCGCGACAGCCGCTCCAGGTCCGACATGTACCCGACCACCGGAACCCCGTACGGATGCATCAGGAACGCCGTCCCCAGGTGGACCTCGTAGAGCAGGCCCCCCGGGTTGGTGTCCACGCGGGTGCGGCGCTCCTCCATGACCACGTCGCGCTCGGTGTAGAATTCCCGGAAGACAGGGTTGTGCGCCCGGTCGCTCTCGAGCAGGAACCACATCTTGGCCCGGTTGGCCGGGAGCTCCACGAAGTAGGTGGTAGCCTCGGAGGAGGTGGTCGCGTTGAGGTTGCGGGCACCGTTTCTCGTGAGGATGCGGCTGAACTCGTTGGAGACCACGGGGGCCTGCGCCTGACCCTCGTACGTGGCCACGCGCTCCCGGAGCGTCCTGAGGCGGGCGGTGTCGGGGGCGGTGGCGGACGACTCGAACAGCAAGGAGTCGTGGGCGGCGTCCATGCGTGCGAAGAGATCGAGTTCGGCCTCCACGTCGCGGGTGCCCACCGTGGTTGTGCCCTTGAAGAGCATGTGCTCGAGCAGGTGGGCCGTGCCGGTGGTGCCGAGCGTCTCGTTCACGCCCCCGACCGCGTACTCGACGACGAACGCCACGGTCGGCGCCGATGGCCTTGGGAGGACGATGAGCCGCAGCCCGTTGTCGAGCGTCAACTCGTGCACGGGCAGGTCGGGAACCACGACGCCGTCCTGGCCCGAGGCTCGCTCGGGAGGCGCACCGAGCGAAACGAGGACCGCGGTCGCGAGAATCCCGGCAGCTCGCTCAGTGCTTGTCATTGAGGTGGCGGCTGGCAGTGGGGGCAGTGGAACGCCGATCGGTTGCTGATCACCGTCCTCAGGACAACCCCTGGACACTTCACGCAGGGCTGACCTTCTCGACCGTATATCACCAGACGGGGACCGAACGATCCTTCCAGCCCGGCAGGGTCGCGGTAGTCCCGCAGGGTCGTGCCGCAGGCGGCGATGGCGGCCCGCAGTACTCTTCGCATGGCTCGGTGCAGGGGCGCGACCTTCGCCGCCGGAATCGCCCGCGCCGGCAGGGCCGGATGGATGCCGGCGAGAAACAGCGCCTCGTTGGCATAGATGTTTCCGATTCCGGCCACGCGCCGCTGATCGAGCAGCCAAGATCGGATCGGTGAGCGGGAGCGGGCGAGTTCGGCCGCCAGGCGCCGGGCCGTGAAGGAACGGCCCAGCGGTTCAAGCCCCAGCGTGCGCGACCAGCGCCGCCAGGAGCGGCCGGAAAAGCGCCGCAACCGTCCGAATCGGCGCACGTCGCTGTAGACGGCCGCGTCGCCGCCGGCCAGATCGAAGGTGACGCCGGTGTGGATGGGGAGCGGGGCGGGGTCGCCGCGCGGATGAAACAGAAGGCGGCCGGTCATCCCCAGGTTGATGACCAGAACCGTGTCCGGGGAGCAGAACCAGACCACGTTCTTGCCCCGTCTGCCCACCTGGTCGATCTCGGCGCCGGCCATCCCGCGGGCGAAGGCGCCAGCCGGCTCCGACAGCAGATCGGGGCGCCGTACCCGCACGCCGGCGATCATCCGGCCGGTGAGATGCGGCGTGAGGCCGCGCGCGATCGTCTCCGCTTCAGGAAGCTCCGGCAGGCTGACTCCGGCGGTTGGAGGTGGGGGGCGGGTTGGTGACGCTCAGGTCTCCACGGCGGTGCCCGCGGCGGTCACCATGAGCATGTTGTTGATCACCTCGTAGTCCAGGTCGACCGACACGACAGCGTTGGCGCCCCGGTCGGCAGCGCGCTCGGCCATCTCGCGCAGCGCATGCGCGCGTGCATCGCTCAGCGCGCGCTCGTATGCGTTGGAGCGCCCGCCCACGACATCGCGGACGGCCGCGAACAGATCCTTGAAGATGTTGGCGCCGATGATCGCTTCTCCGGTGACGATGCCGAGATAGTCGCGCACAGGACGTCCTTCAAGCGTTGGCGTAGTTGTAATGATCATGGTTTCCCTTGTTCACGAAGTGGGGTTGTCGAAGTTGTACCGCCGGGCGTCGTCCGGCTCCGGCATCGGTGGAGAAGTCAGTTTCTCGCCAGCTCCCGCCATCCGATGTCGGAGCGGAAGTACCTGCCTTCGAAACTGATCTCGCACGCGGCGCTCCGGGAACGCTCCGCGGCCTCCGCCAGCGTGCTGCCAAGCCCGGTCGCGGCGAGCACGCGGCCTCCCGCGGTCAGCACCGCACCTTCGTGGTGCCGGGTGCCCGCGTGGAAGAGAAGCACGTCGGGGTCGTCGGCCAGCGAGGCCGGGATCTCCATGGCCGCGCCCGTCCGGTAGGACCCCGGGTATCCCTCGGCCGCCAGCACCGTGGTTACCGCGGCTCCCCTGGCGGTGCCGGCACGGTGTCCCGCGAGTCCGCTCCCGTCGGCAATCGCCATCATCGGGTCCAGCAGCGACCCCTCCAGCAGAGGAAGTACGACCTGGGTCTCGGGGTCCCCGAAGCGGCAGTTGAACTCGACCACCCTCGGCCCCTCGTCGGTGAGCATCAGGCCGGCGTACAGGAGCCCGCGGAACGGACAGCCCGCCTCCGCGAGGGCCTGCAGCACGGGATCGAGGATTTCGTCGCCGACCCGCGCGATCAGGTTGTCGGTGGCCAGCGAGACGGGCGCGTACGCCCCCATGCCGCCGGTGTTGGGCCCGGTGTCGCCCTCTCCGACCCGCTTGTGATCCTGCGAAGCCACCAGCGGGATCGCCCGCTCCCCGTCGGCGAGGGCGAAGACGCTGAGTTCCTCGCCGGTCATGCGCTCCTCGATCACGACCTCGCGTCCGGCATCGCCCATGCTTCCCTCCACGAGCATCTGCCGGATCGCGATGCAGGCCTCTTCGGGATCGTCGCACACGATCGCGCCCTTTCCCGCCGCCAGGCCGGAAGCCTTCACCACGCACGGCCCGCCCCGCTCCAGCGCGTGCGCTTCGGCCCGGGCCGCGTCGGTGAAGACGCGGTAATCGGCCGTGGGCACGCCCGCGGCGCTCATGAGGTCCTTGGCGAAGGCCTTGCTCGATTCGATGCGCGCCGCCGCCTTCGAGGGCCCGAAGGCGGGTACGCCCGCGGCTTCCAGGCGGTCCGCGAGGCCGAGTGCGAGCGGAACTTCCGGGCCGATCACCACCAGGTCCATCCGGTGCGACTCCGCCCAGGAAGTCAGTGCCTCCACGTCCGTCGGCGCAATGTCGACCGCCCGCGCCATTCCGGCCATCCCGGCGTTGGGGCGCGTCGCGAAGAAACCGGCAGCGGGCGCGTCCCGGCGGAGCTTCCAGAGCAGGGCGTGCTCCCGCCCGCCGTTGCCGACGATCAGAATGCGCATGCCAGTGGTCCCGGGGCTATCTGCGGATGTTGTCCCGTATCGAGTCGCCCATCCTGCGGGCCGCTCCGCGCATGGATCCGATGAAGCTGCGGGCCTCCTCCGCATAGGCGTCGGCCGCCGAGGAAATGTCGTCGCGGTAGGACGGGTCGGGGTCGTCGCGGCGAGGGTACTCTCCCGCCACGATACGGTCGTACTCGCCGCTCTCGATCCAGCTCCGTATCTCGGAAAGCCGCAGGACCCAGAACGGATGGGTGACGCCGAGCAGGTTGAGCACCTTGAAGACGTGGTCGGCCACGTCTCCGCCCTCGCGGTAGTCCTCGGCCTGGCGCACGAACTCGCCGAGATCGAGGTCCGAAGAGGTGCCGCCGCCGGCCATCTTCATCATGGCGGTCATGGCGACATCCGCGTCCTGGATGGAGAGCAGCCCGGCGCGGTCCGAGGAGAGCTCGCTCTTGCGGGACCACTCCAGCAGCCCCATGAGCACGGCCCGCGCGGCGAGTCCGACGATCGGGAACCCGAGGCTGGCAAGCTGGATCAACAGCACCATCATCGTGCGGTACAGCACGTGGCCGCTCATGATGTGGCCCACTTCATGGCCCAGTATGAACGACAGCTCGTCATCGTTCAGGATCAGGACCGTCCCCGAGTTGAGGATGATGAAGGGCTGGTCCATGCCGTAGGCGCCGGCATTGGCGATGGGCGTCTGGGAGACGTAGAGGGGGTACTCCTCGGTGTCCAGCGTCTCCACGATATCGCGATAACGCTCGTAGATGTGCCCGTACTGGCGCTCGCTCACCCGCAGGGCGTTCGCCTGGAACGCGAGCCGGATGGGCTTCTCGCCGAAGAAGCCGAAGAGGGTTTTCAGGACTTCGTCGAAGACGGGGAGCTTGCGCAGCGCCGCCAGCGCCGCGCGATCCGCGGGATGTTCCCACGAGCGCGACGAGATGCTCGTGAGGATGCGGCGCGCGTTTGCGTGGGGCGCGCCCCCGTTTCCATTGGCGTTCTCGGCCGCGCCGCCTGCACGGTCTGCGTCAGAACCGTCCATGGTGATTCTCCTTTGGCGGACGCCTGCCGGCGTCCTCGTATTCGTGTTGACCGCGCCGGGCTACCCCCCGCCGTGGTCGGTTCTCGTACGCCCTGCCCTGAACCGAGGTTTCGGCACGTATTCCGCCGTATTTCCGGAAGGCCATCACCCGCCAGATCCGCGCCCAAGGGCCCGGTCGAGATCTTCGAGCAGGTCTTGCGGGTCCTCGATTCCCACCGACAGCCGCACCACGCGGCCGCTTACCCCCATCTCCTCCCTGCGCTCGCGCGGTACCGACGCGTGAGTCATGAGCGCGGGCACCGAGATGAGCGACTCCACACCTCCCAGGCTTTCCGCAAGTGCGAAAATGCGCGTGCCCTCCACCAGCCGCCGCACCGCGTCTTCGGTCGGCAGGGTGACGGACACCATGCCGCTGAACCCGGTCATCTGGCGCGCGGCCAGTTCGTGCTGCGGATGGGAGGAAAGGCCCGGATAGTGCACCTCTTCAACGGCCGGATGGGCCTCCAGGAAGCGCGCTACCGCCAGCCCGTTGGCGTTGTGTTCGCGCATGCGCACATGGAGGGTCTTGGTGCCGCGCAGACAGAGCCAGCAGTCCATGGGGCCGGGCACCGAGCCTGTGGACTTGCGCAGGAAGCGCAGCCGTTCGTCCAGGTCGGGGTCGCGCACCGTGAGAACGCCGCCGATGATGTCGCTGTGGCCGTTGAGGTACTTGGTGGTCGAGTGCATCACGATGTCCGCGCCCGTCTCGTGCGGGCGCTGGTTGACGGGCGTCGCGAAGGTGTTGTCGACACACAGGAGAACCCCGGCATCGCGGGTCGCGTCGGCGGCCGCGCGCAGATCGCACAGGCGCATCATGGGGTTGGTGGGGGTCTCGAGCAGGACCAGCCGCGTGTTCGGCCGGAGCGCGTCGCGGATTCGCTGCGGATCCCGCGAGTCCACGAAGGAGAAGGAGAGGCCGGCCCGGTTCAGCACCTGCGTGGCCAGCCGCGTCGTCCCGCCGTAGGTGTTCTCCTCGCAGACCACGTGGTCGCCGGCCGACAGCAGGCGCGCCGCACAGTCGATGGCGGCCATCCCGCTCGCGAAGGCGATGCCGTGGGACCCCCCTTCCAGAGCCGCGACGTTGCGTTCGAGGGCTTCGCGGGTAGGGTTCTGGACACGGGCGTACTCCCAGGGCCATCCCTGGTCCAGTCCCGGCTGTACATAGGTCGAGGTCTGGAAGATCGGGGGCATTATGGAGCCGGTGTGCGGCTCGGGCGCCTGTCCCCCGTGAATCGCGAGCGTCGCGAGCCGAGGTTCGGGCGATTGCGTCCCTGCAGAGGGTTGGGTCATGGATCCCGAATGCGTCCGAAGGGGTTCTGGACAGCGGTCACAGGCCCGAATGTAGCAGTCCGTGCATGAATCCGCCCGAGCACCGGGAGCGGCAAGGCGCCGGGCGAGTCCCGCCGCCCACCGGGGAGGTTCGCCAGCCATGCCAATCGTTCTTCCGCCCGATCTCATGGTGAGCGTCTCGGGTTTCCGGGGCCGGGTGGGAGATCCGCTCACGCCCGAACTGGTTACGGCGCTTGCCGCGGCGTACGGCGCATTCCTGCGCACCGAGGGCGGCGAGCGTTCCGTGATGCTGGGACGCGACTCGCGGACTTCCGGGCCCATGCTCGCGGCGGCCGCCGGGGCCGGACTGGCGTCGGTGGGGTGCGACGTGGTCGACATCGGCATCGTCCCCACCCCGACGCTCATGATGGCGGTTCGCGACGCCGGGGCGGCAGGCGGGATCGCGGTCACGGCAAGCCACAACCGGGCGGAGTGGAACGCCCTCAAGTTCTCTACCGCCGAGGGAGTGTTCCTGGACGCACCCGGGATGGCCCGATTTCGCGAGCTGCTCGCGGAGGAGATTCCGCGCGCGCCGTGGGATCGGGTCGGTGAGGTGACGCGGGACGAGGGGGCGGCGGAGCGGCACCTGCAGGCGGTGCTGGACCTACCCTTCGTGGAGG
>VYDD01000104.1:0-3906 GCA_009843625.1 Gammaproteobacteria bacterium
ACCAATATCCCGAGCGCGAGCAATCACCTGCTGCATCGCAAACCCCATCCCAATCTGCCCCATAGAATTGCCCCCATCCACCACCAGACACGCCCCATTATCCTTCACCACCTCGGGTTTGCCATTTGGATCCACGCCATCAACCGTCAACTTCCTCACGTATTCGGGAACGCGCAATACCCCGTGCGAATGCACCCCACCGAGATCCGCATCCACCAGCGAATCCGCCAACAGATGTGCATCCCCTTCACCCATCCCACACGTCTCAAAAATTGCCTGCACCAAATCCAATAGCGCCCCAGCAGCCACACGCCTTTCATTCTCCATTGCACTATCCCTCAATGCTTGCACGCCACATGTCGATCTTTGTATATCCCCTTTAGAAACTTTTCTGGATTGAGTTCTTCTGGCAAATAATGCCAGGCCGTACTATAGCGCGTGCGATTGCTGTGGTTATCATAAGCACCGTGAAGGAGATTGGCGGAAAACAGCACAACCGTACCAGCGGGAATGACCACATCCACAGCCCGCGATTCATTGACCTCCGTCCAACTGCCATGCCGGCTTGGATTTCTGCGGTGCTCAACAATCTCGCCCATCCGGTGGCTGCCGGGCACCACCCGCAAGCACCCATTCTCCACATCTGAATCTTCCAGATAAATCCCGCAACTGATAATGCGATCCGTATCTGTGCCAAAATAAAAATTGTCCTGATGCCAGCCCGTTGAGGTGCCGCCATTGGGCAACTTGGGAAAAAATTTGGTGCCAAACACATCGATATTTTCACCAATCAATACGGCCACGCGGTCTAAAATCGCCGGTTCACGCGCCAGCTCCAACACGCGGGCATCGACCACGCAAACCCCCTGAATTTTGTGCAACAAACCTGCCCGGGGTTCACCGCGCTCGTCCAATTCGAGCGTCCAGTGCGGTCCCTCCTCGGTCAATTTGCACCCCTCTGCGACTAGTTCATCAAACACCTGCTTGTAATAGGCCAATCGCTCGCCTTGAATCAGGGCTGCAAAAACGAGATAGCCATCTTCGCGAAACTGCCGTATCTGTTCGTCTGTCAGCATAAAAACCTCCTGCAGAATCAGTCGTCGCCTGTTTCTTTTACAGAGCCTGCGATGTATGGGAAAAATAAAGGTACCGACTCGGTGCCACCACCTCTTACCGGTGACCCGCTTGGCTACTTCGGTCGCGCGAAGACGACGAGCGTGGCGTCCGATCCGGTGTCAAGATCGAAGGGTGGTTCGGCCATGGTGCATCGCTCCGGCCAATAGATTGCGAGTTTATCGTTGAATACAGAAAGTAGCAGACCTGTGCCAAGAATCGAACCCGCATCCCGACTAACCCGCCTGAACGGTGCCAGGGGGTGGTGACACGCCTTTCCCCCCTTTCAACACCAGGAAATTCCTGGCCTCATCCACAGCGGGCTTCCCGGCGGGGTCCACCTTCATGGGCCCTCCGTTCCCGCCGTTGGCATCCTTGTCCCAGATTCTGTCATCATACCCATCGGGAGCATACTGACAGATGTAGGCTTTGCGCACGCTATCGGTGTTGTTGGCCCCTGTAAAGTGCGGCGTCAGGCTCCAGAAGATCGCCGCCGAGCCCGCCTTGACCGGCACACAGACGGCATCGTCGGATCTAAGGCCGCTGATCGTCCAGCCACCGTTGCTCTCATCGAACTCGTGAAGCAGCGGCCCTCGCCGGAAGAGCCCCGGCACGAACCACGGGCAGCCGTTTTCCTCGGTTGCATCGTTGAGCGCTACCCAGCACGACAGGTATTGCAGGGGGTCAATGAACGCAAGGCCAATGTCCTGATGGCAGGGGAAAACCCGCCCAGGGCAGGGCTTTGTGTACACCGCCTGCTCCCGGTACAACCGCACATCGTCGCAGTTGAGCAGGTCGTGGCAAACCTTCTGGAAGAACGGGCCGGCGCAGAATGAGCGGGCAAGCGCCGACCCCCGGGCCAGGCCGCTCGTAATGGTGATCCGATCAGCATTCGCAATCGTGCGCGACGGCTGCTGCCGCCCCCTGGCTTCGAGGCGCCGCACACTCTCGTGCTCGAGCCGATCGAATTCATCCCGCAGCTGCTCGATCTCCGCAGCGCTGAAGGCATCCTCGACCACAGTGAACCCCTGGAGATCCATATCGTCCGCCTGATCCCTGGTGAGGATCCGGAGAGGAGCATCCTTGCGTGTCGGCAGGAGCGACGGGTGCTTGCTCGAGCTGCTGAACTCCATGGCCGGATGCCGCGGCAGTCGCGCGTTGTGCTGAGCAGCTGGCGTCGGCTCGTCGCCCGTGGACCAGCGTGCGGTTCCGTCGAAGCCGAGGCGCTCCCACAACACGTGCGGCCACTCCCTGAAGCCGCTTGAGATGTAGTGGCATGCGTAGACCTGGCGAAAGACGGTCGGGTCGCGCCCCATCAACCCCCGGTGCCACAAATGGCCGTCGAAGATCACGGCTGTTCCCCTCTTTGCCACGATGTGCACCTCCTCCGCCCCTGCCGCTTCGTTCTCCTCGAAAATCTCCTTCCTCAGCCTGGCACCTAGCTCCGGGTCGCCTGAGTGCGTGCGATAGCCCGCCCACTTTCCCTGCCGGAGGTCATCGTGGTGAAGCTTGCGGCGAAGGTGGCCGCCTGTCTGCAGCGCGAGCGTGCCGATCTCCTCGTCCACGTCCACGAGCGGAATCCACACACCGATGCAGCCCGGAAGCGGGGTTCCGTCACAATGCCAGCTCTGCGACCACTGGCTGCCCTTCCACCAGTAGTGGCTCTTGATGCCCTCGGGCTCTTCCCCGCCCAAGGCATCCTTGAGCGGTCCGCGCAGCTTCGGATGCAGCATGAAAGCGCGGCAGACGGGGTCGTGGATGTGGCACTGATCCGTGTCGATGAGATGGTCGGCGCTTTCCGCCGGCGGGACGATTCCCTCGACGGGGATTTCGCCCGCGTGCACGGCGTCCATATGCCGGATGAGCCCGTCGCACTCGTCGGCGGTGAAGAGCGAAGGCACGGCGACCCACCCGTCGCGAGCGTACTTCCGCCTCTGCTCGGCGGTGAGGCCGGCCACCTCCACGTGGCTGGGTTGGGTGTGTTCGGAGCCGGACATTTCAGTGGGAATCGCTACTTCGGTCGCGCGAAGGCGACGAGCGCGGCGTCTGGCCCGGTGCCCGTCGCGATGACGACGAACTGCTGCCCCGATTGGGCGCGGTAGGTCATCGGGTTCGCGTGCGTTGGAAACGGCGTCGCGCCGCGCCAGACCTCGGTGCCTGTCGCCTTGTCGAACGCATACAGGTACGGAGTGCCGCCGCCGAGAAACACGAGGCCCCCCTTGGGTTCCTCGGCACCCGCGAGGGTGGTAAACAAGAGGGCGGCTGTCGCAATGAATCGCTTCATGGAGGGGAATCCGATTGGAGAATGGAAACTAGTTTCGCGGCGTATTCTAGATATCATGGGTCGGCAATATGCAGTTCGCTGAAAACGCGCGCAAGGGTTCAGCAGGACCCTGATGAATCGCTTGTCGTCGCCCAGAATCGTTCGGGCTACTGCGAAAGATGGACGCCCGAACTTGCGCCATTACCCGAGCTAGATTCCCTTTGCTTGGGAACGAGGGAAGCCCTTTATTATTCCTAAATTCCGCAGGCTTGCAACGATTCCAGAAGGTTGCGCCATACTCAGAACATTTCACAGGAGGACAAGATGACTTCCAACCAAGACTGGTGGCCAGATCAACTGAACCTGAAGGCTCTCCGCCAGAATTCTCCCCTGTCCGATCCGATGGACAAGGATTTCGACTACGCCGAGGCGGTTAAGACCCTCGACGTCGATGCGCTAAAGCAGGACATCGAAGAGGTGATGACGACCTCGCAAGACTGGTGGCCAGCCGACTACGGCCACTATGGGCC
>VYDD01000104.1:3916-7168 GCA_009843625.1 Gammaproteobacteria bacterium
CCGCGGCGGGGGCGGCTCCGGCCACCAACGCTTTGCGCCCCTCAACAGTTGGCCCGACAACGCGAGCTTGGACAAGGCGCGCCGCTTGCTCTGGCCGGTCAAGCAGAAGTACGGTCGGAACCTCTCTTGGGCCGACCTGCTCATCTTCGCTGGCAACTGTGCGCTGGAGTCGATGGGGTTTAAGACCTTTGGTTTCGCCTTCGGACGCCCGGACGTCTGGGAGGCGGACGAGACGGACTGGGGCGACGAGACGACATGGCTCGACGATGAGCGCCACGACGCCGACGGCGAGCTTCAGGGACCGCTCGGTGCCGATCACATGGGCTTGATTTACGTGAACCCGGAGGGGCCAAACGGCAACCCGGACCCGGTCGCTGCAGCAGAATACATTCGCCAGACGTTCAAACGCATGGCGATGAATGACGAGGAGACGGTTGCGCTTATTGCCGGCGGCCACACGTTCGGCAAAGCACATGGCGCTGCCGCTGAGGATAATGTCGGTCCCGAACCAGAGGGGGCCAGCATGGAGGAGCAAGGCTTCGGCTGGACGAACAGCCACGGCAGCGGGAAAGCCGGCGACACGATCACCAGCGGCCTGGAAGGTGCCTGGACCAATAACCCGGTGAAGTGGGACAACAACTTCATGGAGAACCTGCACGCCCACGAGTGGGAGCTGACGAAGAGCCCCGCCGGAAAGTCGCAGTACACGCCGGTCAACGCGTCCGAGGTGGCGACGGTGCCGGATGCGCACGACCCCTCGAAGAAGCACGCCCCGATGATGCTCACGACGGACCTCTCGCTGCGCGTGGACCCGGCCTACGCGCCGATCGCGAAGCGGTTCCTGGAGAACCCGGCCGACCTCGAAGACGCCTTTGCCAGGGCCTGGTTCAAGTTGCTCCACCGCGACATGGGGCCGCGCAGCCGGTACCTGGGACCGCTCGTGCCGGCCGAGCCGCAGCTGTGGCAGGATCCCGTACCCGATGTCGACCACGAGTTGATCGATGAGGGGGATGTCGCGGACCTCAAGGCCAGGGTCATCGCCTCCGGCCTGTCGGTTTCCCGGCTGGTTGCGACTGCGTGGGCGTCGGCGGCCTCGTTCCGGGGCACCGACAAGCGCGGCGGCGCGAACGGCGCCCGCATCAGACTCGCGCCGCAGAGGGACTGGGAAGCGAACGACCCGACCGAGCTGGCGGGGGCGCTACGGACGCTGGAAGGGATCCGGGCGGAGTTCAACGACGCTCAGACCGGCGGGAAGCGGGTCTCCCTCGCCGACCTCATCGTGCTGGCGGGGTGCGCGGGCGTCGAGCAGGCCGCGCGCGACGCCGGGCACGACGTGCAGGTGCCGTTCGCACCGGGGCGCACGGACGCGTCGGAGGAGTGGACGGACGCGGAGTCGTTCGCCGTGCTGGAGCCTGCCGCGGACGGGTTCCGCAACTACGTGAAGGCCGGAAACGGAGCGTCGGAGGCCGAGCAACTCGTGGAGCGGGCCTGCCTGCTCACGCTGACCGCGCCCGAGATGACGGCGCTGGTCGGCGGCATGCGCGTCCTGAACGCGAACACCGGAGGGTCCGCGCATGGCGTGTTCACGGACCGGGCGGGGACGCTCACCAACGACTTCTTCGTGAACCTCCTCGACATGAGCACGGAGTGGAGCGGGTCGTCCGACGGCACGTTCGAGGGCCGCGACGCAACCGGCGAGGTCACGTGGACGGCCACCGAAGCGGACCTGGTGTTCGGTTCGAACGCCGAACTCCGGGCCCTCGCGGAAGTCTACGGGTGCGACGACGGGCAGGAAGCCTTCGTGAGCGACTTCGTCGCCGCCTGGAACAAGGTCATGAACCTCGACCGCTACGATCGGACCTGATCCGCACCGTACCGCGGGCGAGGGGGTCCGGTGCCGGACCTCAGAGTCCTTCCATGTCGAGGGCCACGATGGAGGATTCGTCCAGGCTGCCGGTGTGGAGGGCCCACACCCTGCGCCCTCTCGCTTCCAGCAATCGGTGATCCTCCGGAAGGCGGATCGAACCGAGGAATCGCCCGGACGGGAGGAATACGTCGTGCCTGGCTCCCGGGGCCCCGTGTGGGCCGGCTGTCCCGGGGGCCGGGCGGTCCCGCTGGACCCAGATGCGTCCGTCCACATCGACGACGATGCGGGAGATGGCGGCCGGTAGCGGGGGCTCGCCGGCTTCGGCCAGGGCTTCGCCGAGGGTGCTCCGCCAAGCGTCGGGCAGCTCCTCATTCAGCTCCTCCCCGCGCTCGGCGGACATGACCACCGGCATGAGCAACGCCGAATCGACCGCCGTCACGCTGCTCGAACGCGGCGCCAAGTCGAGTGAAGTCAGCCGATTCGTGCCAGGTCCAGGACCGATGTAAGCGCCCAGGATCGGAGAGTCATGTACCTACGCCTCTTATGGGAAACGCGTGATCGACTCGGCGACGAGGCGCTGGAAATCGGCCTGGGCGAGTTTCGTCGTCTCGAGGACTTCCTCGTGATTCAGCGGTTCGTCGAGGACTCCCGCCGCGTAGTTCGTGAGGCAGGAGATGGCGACGCAGCGCGTGCCGAGGGCGCGGGCCGCGATGACCTCCGGCACGGTGGACATGCCGACGGCATCGGCGCCCAGCGTCCGCAGCATGCGGATTTCCGCGGGCGTCTCGAAGGCCGGGCCGTGCATCGCCGCGTAGACCCCTTCGTGGAGCGTGTGGTCCAGTACGGCCGCGGCTTCGCGCACGATCGTGCGTAGTCTGCGGTCGTAGGCGAACGTCAGGTCGGGGAAGCGACTTTCTGTTCCGACGACGGGGCCGATGAGGGGGCTCGTGCCGGTCAGGTTCAGGTGGTCCGAGATCAGCATCAGTTCGCCCGGGTGCCAGCCCTCCCGGATCGCCCCGGCCGCGTTAGAGAGGAAGAGGATCGGGATCCCCAGCGCCGCCGCGACCCGCACGTAGAAGACGACGCGGTCCGGCGGGCCTCCCTCGTAGAGGTGGACGCGTCCGCTGAGACCCAGCACGGGCCGGCCGCCGAGCGTCCCGATCAATGCGTGGCCAGCGTGCCCTATCACCGTCGGGAGGGGCCAGTCGGGCAGATCCTCGTACGGCACCCGCACCGGGTCCTCGATCTCCTCGCCGAGGCCGCCGAGTCCGGAGCCCATCGTGATTGCGACGTGCGGCGCGTCGCCGTTCAGCCGATCCCGGATGGGGACCCGCAGCGCCGCGGCCGCCGCTTCGACGCCGGCCTGGATGTCGGCGGCGCGGGTC
>VYDD01000104.1:7178-7687 GCA_009843625.1 Gammaproteobacteria bacterium
CCCCCCGAGCATCGCCCGCAGGCCGAGTTTCGACAGATCCTCGCGGCGGCCGGGCGCGATCCCTCCGATGCCCCCGATCTGGATCGCGATCGAGCTGAAGTTCGCGAAGCCCGTCAGCGCGTACGTGCAGATGATGAGCGACTTGTTCGAGAGTTGAAGGTCGCCGGCGAGGCCGGCCCCGAGGTTCGTGAAGGCGAGGAACTCGTTGGCGACCATCTTCACCCCGAACAGCGTCCCGACATCGACCGCGTCGGACCACGGCACGCCGATGAGCCAGGCCACGGGGGCGAAGACCCAGCCGAAGATCCGCTCGAGCGTGATTCCATCCACGCCGAAGAGCCCCGTCACCCAGCCGATGATGCCGTTCCCCAGGGCGATAATGGCGAGGAAGGCGAGAAGCATGGCCCCCACGTTCAGGGCGAGCTTCAGCCCGTCCCCCGCCCCTCCGGCCGCCGCGGCGAGCACGTTCGCGTGCGCCTGCGGCGGGTCGATGTCCAGGGTGCCGCGCG
>VYDD01000422.1 GCA_009843625.1 Gammaproteobacteria bacterium
GTGTAGTAGCCCGCGCCCCGCGCCACCTCCACCCCGCTGGCCAGCGCCGCCACGTCGCCGATCACCTGGCCGTAGTACACGTACAAGAGCGTCCCGGGAATCATCCCCAGCGACGCGATCAGGTAGTCCACGAAGCGCACCCTGGTCAGGCCCAGGGCATAGTTGAGCAGGTTGAAGGGAAAGACCGGCGACAGCCGCAGGAGGACGACGATCTTGCGCCCCTGTTCGCCGATGGCGCGGTCGATGGCGGCGAAGCGCGGATAGTCGGCCACCTTGCTTTCGATGGCGGACCGGGCAAGGTAGCGCGCCACCAGAAAGGCGAGCGCGGCACCCGTCGTGGCCCCGACGAACACGATCACCGTCCCGCGCCCGATGCCGAAGATCGCTCCCGCGGCCAAGGTCAGAATCGATCCCGGCGCAAAGGCCACCGTCGCAGCGGCGTAGGCGCACACGAAGACCACCGGACCCCACACCCCCATCTCCTCGATGCGCTCCGCGAGCGCGGGGATGGCCCCGGCCAGCTGCCTTCCCGCAAACACCAGCAGCACCACCACCGCCACCGCCACGAGCGCCAGCAACCACGGTCGCCGCCGCCGCGACTCCCGGGCCTCCGAATTCGCCTCGGTCACCTTGCCTCCTCCCCGCATCGGGGCAGCCGTGTCCGCGCCACTTGCCGGATGCGGCCGGCTACCGTATTGAGGTGGTTCGTCCGGACGATCGCCGGCACTCCCCCAGCCATCACAAGGAGAACCAATGAGCCCCGAACGGCCCGCCCGTCATTTCCGCTGGGACGATATGCCAATGGAAGAGGTGAAGGAAGGTCTGGGAAGGCGCGTGGTGACCGGCGAGCGCATGATGCTCGCGCACTGGTACATGGTCAGGGGCACCGTCGTCCCGCTGCACGAGCACGACAACGAGCAGATCGCCCATGTGCTGGATGGCGCGCTCAAGCTCCGGCTCGGCGATGACGAGGGCGAGGAGGTGATCGTTCGCGGCGGCGAAGTTCTCTACATCCCGTCCGGACTGCCGCACAGTGCGCTCGCGCTCGAGGACACGCTTGTGACGGATGTCTTCTGTCCGCCTCGCCAGGACTGGCTCGACGGCACCGACAGCTACCTGCGGTGAGGGCCCCGAGCTCTCCGCGCCAACGGACCGTGCGCCACCCCCGGCACCATCGACCTCCGCTACTTGCCGAAGTCCCCCGGTTACGGTATTGAGAGGGTTCGCCCGGCTCATCCGCCGGTCGTGATCCGGTCCACTACAGCGTTCATTCAACCCACTGCCGAGGAAACCCAATGAGCTCCGAACAGAGCGTACGCCACTTCCGCTGGGACGACATGCCGATCGAACAGGTCAAGGAAGGACTTGGGCGGCGCCTGGTGACGGGCGAGCGCATGATGCTCGCGCACATCTATCTCGACAAGGGCTCCGTCGTGCCGCTGCACTCCCACGACAACGAGCAGCTCACCTATGTGCTCGAGGGCGCATTGCATTTCTGGATCGGGGAGGATGAGAGCGAGGAGGTGGTCGTGCGCGCCGGAGAGGTGCTGCACATTCCCTCCTGGGTGCCGCACAAGGCGGTCGCGCTCGAGGACACATTGGACGTGGACGTCTTCTGCCCGCCCCGGCAGGACTGGCTGGACGGGACCGACGCGTACCTGAGATGAATCACCCCGTCGCGTGAGGTGACATGGACCTCGGGCTGACCGGCAAGGTCGCGCTGGTGGCGGCCTCAAGCCGCGGGCTGGGACGCGCGGTGGCGGAGGAGTTCGCGCGCGAGGGGGCGCGGCTGGTGATGTGCGCCCGGGGCGACGACGACCTGAACCGCACGCGCAACCGCATCGCACGCGACACCGGCTCCCGGCCCGTCGCCGTGGCCGCCGACCTCACCGACCCGGAGGGCGTGCGGCGCGTCACCGACACCGCCGTCGAGGCCTTCGGACAGGTCGACATCCTGGTCACCAACACCGGCGGCCCTCCCTCCGGCCCCTTCGAGGCGCATAGTCCCGAGGCGTGGCGCACCGCCGTCGCCCAGAACCTGGAGAGCGTCCTCAACCTGACCCGCGCCGTCCTGCCGGGCATGCGCGAGCGAGGCTGGGGCCGGATCGTCAACGTCACCTCGATTGCGGTGAAACAGCCGGTCGACGGGCTCATCCTCTCCAACAGCGTGCGCGCCGCGGTGACCGGCTTCGCCCGCACCCTGGCCAACGAGGTGGCGCGCGACGGCGTCACCGTGAACAACGTGATGCCCGGTTACACGCGCACCGCCCGCCTGGACTGGCTGGCCGGCCAGATCGCAGCGCGCGAGGATATCGACCGGGAGGCCGCGTTCGACCGCTGGGCCAGCGAGATCCCCGCGGGACGCGTGGGCGCCCCTGCGGAATTTGCAGCGTTGGTTACCTTTCTCGCTTCCGAGCGCGCGAGCTACATCACCGGCACCTCCATCCCGGTTGACGGGGGATGGATTCGCGCCCTGGTATGACGACACCGACCCCAACCTGATCCCCGAGACCGAGAACCCCGATGGCCCTTGAGCTAAAGGAAACCGAATTCGTCTGGAAGGACGGAGAGTTCATCCGCTGGCAGGACGCCCAGGTGCACCTGCTTTCGCTGGCCGTACAGTTCGGCGTCTCCCTCTTCGAGGGCATCCGCTGCTACGAGTCGGAGGGGCGGCGGGCCATCTTCCGCCTGGGCGCGCACATCCGCAGGCTCTACAACTCCTGCATCGTCTATCGCATGGCGCCCGAGTACCCGCGGGAGGAGTACGCGCAGGCGTGCGTCGACGTGGTGGCGAAGAACGGTCTGGGGAGCTGCTACATCCGTCCCATGGTGATTCGCGGCTACGGCGCCGCGGCACTCGACCCGCGCGCGAGCCCCATCGAGTCGTACGTGGCCTGCTGGCCGCTGGACACCTACCTGGGCGCGGGGGCTCTGGAGAAGGGCGTGGGGGTGAAGGTCTCCTCCTGGCAGCGAGCCGAGCCCAACACCTTCCCGATGCGGGCCAAGGCGGCCGGCCACTACAACGCGGCCATGCTCATGAAGATGGAGGCGCACGCCGACGGCTACGCGGACGCCATCGCGCTCGGCCCCAACGGACTGGTGAGCGAGGGAAGCGGACAGAACCTCTTCCTGGTGGTGGACGGCCAGCTCATCACACCCATCCTCGACGGCACCTCCCTACAGGGCATCACCCGCGACACGGTGCTCAAGCTCGCGGCCGAGATGGGCATACCGGCGAGCGAGCAACTGGTCGCCCGCGAGACCCTCTACACCTGCGACGAGCTCTTCTTCTCGGGCACCGCCACCGAGGTGACCCCCATCACGAGCGTCGACCGCATCCCGGTCGGGTCCGGCAAGGCGGGCGAGGTTACGCTGCAGATCCAGCGGCGCTTCATGGACATCGTCAAGCAGCGGGCGGAAGACCCCTACGGCTGGCTGACGCACGTGTAGGGCGCATCGGCGGGAACAAGCGACACAAGGAGCAGGCCATGACCCGTTACCGCAACCCGGCGGCCGTCCTCGGCAAGCAACCCGCCACGAACCGCACGTCAGCCCTCCTCGTGGCCGCCGCCGCGGCCATGGGCATCCCCGCTCAGGCTGACGCCCAGGAAGCCGATGTGCTCACCATCGATCAACTCCTTGCCATCGAGTCGGTCGTCTCCGGATCGCCCGCATGGTCGCCCGATGGCACGTCGATTCTCTTCCAGTCTTCCCTCTCCGGCGGGCTGGTCACGCTCTCGCCCGACGGCGGATTCCCGACCCGCGTCCCCATCGAGATGGGCAGTTCGGGCCACTTCCTGGCCTCGCAGATGCCCGGCTGGTCGCCGCAGGGCAACTGGATCTCGTACGTGTCGGACAAGGGCGGCTCGTCGGAGATCTGGATCTGGTCGACTCGCGACGGCAGCGAGGTGCAGCTCACCAACCTGGGCGGGCGCATCAACTCAATGACCTGGTCGCCCGACGAGCGCTCGATCGCCTTCGCCGGCGACCGCTACGGCAACTACGACATCTGGACGGTCGAGGTCGACACCCGGCGCGTCCGGCGCGTCAGCAACGAGAAGCACTACGAGGTCTTCCCCACCTGGACCCCGGACTCCCGGCGCATCCTCTACGTGCGCCTCGACGACGCCTGGGAGGATCATGACGTCATCGAGGTCGCTCCGGACGGATCGGGCGCGCGCACCGTTCTTCAGGACCGGGATTTCTTCGACTACGGCGCCGGCAGCACCTTCGGCTATCCGCAGGTCTCGCCCGATGGCGGCCAAGTCCTCTTCCGCTCTCACCGCAGCGGCTGGATCAACTACTGGATCGCACCGATCGAGGGCGGTGAGCCCCGTCCGGTCGCGGCCGCTGACGCCGATCAGAGCAGCGCGGTCTGGTCGCCTGACGGCCGCTCGATCGCCTACATCGAGAACCACAACGGTCACCACGACCTGCGCGTGGTCTCCTCCGACGGGGGCAAGCCCCGCGTGCTGGCCTCACCCGACGGCGGGGTGGCGTCGAGTCCCTCGTGGTCGCCCGACAGCCGCGCGATCGCGTACCTGAAGGCCGACCTGGTCACTCCGCAGGATCTGCACGTGGTCTCCGTGGAGAGCGGCGAGAGCCGCCAGCTGACCTTCTCCATGCCCGCCGGGAACCTTGCCGACCGGCTGGTCCTGCCGGAGAAGGTCCACTACCCCAGCACGGACGGGTACTCGATCCCGGCCTACCTGTACCGCCCGGTGGGAGTCCCGGCCGGCGGACGCGCACCCGGCATCCTGTGGATCCACGGCGGCCCCACCTCGCAGTTCAACGACACCTTCCAGCAGCACGTGCAGTTCTTCGCGCAGCGCGGATACGCGGTGCTGCTGCCCAACATCCGGGGCAGTTCAGGCTACGGGAAGGACTTCGCCGACGCGAACAACGGCTGCTGGGGCCACTGCGACCTGGAAGACGTGCTCGCGGGCGCCGACTTCCTGAAGGCGCAGCCCGGGGTCGACCCCGACCGGATCGGCCTCACCGGCACCAGCTACGGCGGCATTATGGGCATGTACGCCGCGGCCTTCGCCCCGGACGCCTTCCGCGCGATCATCCCCGGCTCGGGCTACTCGGACTGGGTACACTTCTACCGCAGCGAGAACGAACTGCGGCACGTCCAGCTCCTCGAGCACGAACTCGGCCCCTTCGAAACGAGCCAGGACGTGTGGCGCAACAGCTCGGCGATCTACGAGATCGACAAGGTGTCCACACCGATCTTCCTGGTGCACGGCGAGGGACGGTACCCCGGCTCCGACCAGTCCGAGATCTTCGCGCGGGCGCTCGAGAACCACTACAAGCCCTTCGAGTACACGACCTACCCGAACGAGAACTACTATGTCCGCGGCAAGGCCAACCGGCGCCAGTTGCTGCTCGACATGCTCGACTTCTTCGGTCGGTTCCTGAAGGACGAGATGGTCGACGCGGGTGAGCGCATGAAGTGAAGGCGCACCTCATCCCTGGCGGCTGAGAACCGTTGACGTCCGACGTATTGTCGACTACCCTTGTCTACGAAGGATTTCGTGGTACAGCAAGGGAACCAGTAATGAATCGAGAGCGATTGGCCCGCGCCAGGAGACCCCGGCACACGCCCGCCGCGTGGTCATGCAGTGTACTGTTGCTCCTTGGCGCCTGCGGAGACGGCGGCGAACGCATTCCTTCCCCGGCCCAATTCACCGACTCGGCGGGCGTCGCCATCGTCACCAACCCGTCCGGCGGTGCCATCTACGCTACCATCGCACCTGAACCGGTCCTCTCCATCGGCGCCATCGACGGCCCCGCGGAAGTGCTCTTCGGGCGCATTGCCTCGGTCGCGGTCGACGGGGCGGGCAATCTGATCGTCGCCGATGCGCAGATGGACGAGATTCGCATCTTCGACGGGAGCGGCACCCACCTCCAGACCATCGGGGGCCCGGGAGAGGGGCCGGGCGAATTCCGGGCGCTCGCGGGAGCCTGGCCCACGGCGGGGGGCGCCATCGTCGCGGCGGACCAGCGGCTCGACCGCATCACCCGCTTCGGTCCGGACGGCGAGCTGCTGGCCACCGCTACCTTCCAGGGCCCGGGCGAGCAGCCCGTGATCCGCCCGATCCGCGTGGCGGGACCGGGCCTTTTCCTCAGCCGGGTGGAATCCCTGACCCTCCCCTCGCTGGAGGACACCTCCTTCAGCCTGGAAGATGCCCTCGAATCGATCTCGGACCCTTCCGGAAGCAGATCCGAGTACCTGGTCCGGCACGACCTGGAGGGCATCCTGATCGACACGGTCACGGCGGCGCCTGGGCAGGCTACCCAGACTTCGGCACAGGGCAGCGGAACCAATCTGTCGATCCAGATTCTGCGGCTGCCCTTCTCGTCCGCTGCCGCCGCCACCGCCTCGCCGGAAGGACGCATGGCCGTGACCACGGGCCGGTCCTACGAATACTCCACCTACGATCCCTCCGGCGCCCTCGAGCGCATCGTGCGCCTCACCGAAGAGCCGCCCCTGCGAACCGACGCGCACCTCGAAGCATGGGTTCGGGGTTCAACCGGCGGCCGCGAGCCGATGGACGACGCCCAGGTGGAGGCAGCCCTGCGCCGCTACCGGGAGATGCCACTGCCCGACCGGCTCCCCGCCTGGAACTCGCTGGTCATCGCCGACGGAGGCGAGATCTGGGCACGCCGCTTCGCGATCAGGGGCGCCGAGACGGTCGTCCGCGATGTGTTCGCCGCCGATGGCCGCTTCCTGGGCCAGGTGGTGGCACCAGCCAGCCTTCGCATCCAGCATGTCGGCGACGGGAGCGTGACCGTCATATCCACCGACGATCTCGGCGTGGAGCGCGTGGAGGTGTACGAGCTGCAGATGCCCTGAGTCGCTCCAGCCGCCACCATATCGGAGATTACCGGCGGCTACTTGAGCTGCTTGGGCCGTACATAGTACTCGAGGGTTCCGCTGGCCCCCAGGAGATCGGCCCACCTGTCGATCTTGAACGAGAGGACGGCGAGCGCGCCGGTGGGATACTTGCGCCGCATGCGCGCGATCTTCTTCTCGTTGCCGAAGACGGAATAGCGCCACGCGAATTCGGCGATGCCCGGATTGTGCCCGACCACCGCCACCGTGTTCGCCTCGTCGTCCTGTTTGACCAGCTGCTTCAGGATCGCCTGCATGGACGCGTGGTAGAGGGCCCGCCGGTGCACGACCGGCACCTCGCCCAGCTCCGGCACCATGCGCTCCCAGGTCTCCGAGGTGCGGCGGGCCGCCGAGCACAGCACCCGGTCGGGAACCAGATCGTGGTCACGGATCCAGGCTGCGACGCGGGGTGCGGCCGCGCGCCCACGTGGCGCGAGCGGCCGATCGAAATCCGCAAGAGTGTAGTCCTTCCAGTCGGACTTGGCGTGGCGGAGCAGAAGGATCCTCTTCAAGAGCGCTCAGCGGTTCTTCCTTCGTCGCCACTCAAACCCCGGCGGGGCGGGCGGCTTCGGAAGACGGAATGGGTTGTCGGGTTTCTCGGCGGTGGGCGGCTTCGGCTTTTTCGGATGCTGGACGCGCGGCTTGTCGAAGACGCCTCCCTTCTTCGTGATCAGCTTCCAGATCATGATGCAGGCTCCTTGGGAATGCGTGGGGATGCTACACGAATACGGC